>CAZLCH010000013.1:0-9194 GCA_964558025.1 uncultured Gammaproteobacteria bacterium
GTTGAAGCCAGAGCCAGTACTCATACGACCAAGCAAGGTGAAGGGGTTATAAAAACCGCTCGGCTTAAGGGTTTGCGTCGTAGTCAAATTGAGGGTTATCTAAACAATATTCCTGAAATTGGTAGTTATGAGTTAAAATTTAGGCCATCATTTTTCCCCTGGGCGCCGTATAATGTTAATAATATCAAGGTCACAGTTCAGTAGTAAGAACGTTGACTTTTTGTGTCAGAGGAGTAGTATAAAAGATATTCAGCAGTTGCTATAGCCACCATCTATAGTGTATCAGTTGATACATCCTTTGGACTAAGCTGATTTTTAAGCGCTTGTTCTTCATTCTTGAAGAGACAAGAAATCAGGTGGAACCGCGAGGCTTTGGCCCCGTCCTGATAAGAACATAATTTTTTGTGTTGTTATCCGGGTGGGGATTTTTTTATTATCTATCATATATCTATATGGACATAAGTACTAAACGACATTCTCTTTCTCATCTCATGGCGCATGCGATTCAAGAATTATATCCACAAGTTGAGTTTGCTATTGGACCGGCGATTGATGATGGTTGGTATTATGACATTGATTTTGGTACGGAAAAATTCACTGACAGTGACTTTGTCGCCATTACCGACAAGATGAAAGATTTAATTAAACAAGATCTATCTTTTACGCGTACGGAAAAAGATATTAAGACGGCGTTAGCGTGGGCACAAGCAAAAAAACAACGCTATAAAGTTGAGTTGATTGAAGATTTAGCTAAAGAAGGTGAGAAAATTGTTAGTTTTTATACTGTTGGTAATTTTGAAGATTTATGTCGCGGGCCGCATGTTGAACATACGGGACAGATTAAGTCCGATAGTTTTTGTTTGTATAAATTAGCCGGAGCGTATTGGCGTGGTGATGAAAAAAATAAAATGTTGACTCGTATTTATGGTTTGGCTTTTGACTCTAAAGCGGCTTTAGATGATCATTTGGCAATGCTTTCTGAAGCGGAAAAACGAGACCATCGTAAGTTGGGTAAAGAACTAGATCTATTTACTTTTTCTGATTTAGTGGGAGCTGGTCTGCCGTTGTGGACACCAAAAGGCATGGTGATGCGACAACTGCTTGATGATTTTGTGTGGGAATTACGTCGGGCAGTTGGTTATGAAAGAGTTGAGATCCCCCATATTACGAGAAAAGAACTATACGAAACGAGCGGTCATTGGGAAAAATTTAAAAATGAACTGTTTGTCATCAAAACGCGTGAAGATCATTTTTTTGCCATGAAGCCGATGAACTGTCCTCATCACACGCAGATTTTTAAACGTAAAAAATGGAGTTATCGTGAATTGCCACAACGTTACGCCAATACCACTATGGTCTACCGCGATGAGCAGACCGGTGAATTATCCGGCCTGTCACGAGTCCGTAGTATTACTCAGGACGATGCGCATGTTTTTTGTCGCGACGACCAAGTCAAAGACGAGATGTTAAAAATTTGGAATATTATTGAAACTTTTTATGGTACGGTTGGTTTTGCTTTGCGTTTACGTCTCTCTTGCCACGACCCAAACAATATGTCGGCGTACTTAGGTGATCCAAAATTATGGCAACGCGCTGAAGCCGAATTAACGGCCATGATTACTGAGAAAGGGCAAACACCGGAAATCAGTGTGGGTGAAGCCGCTTTTTACGGACCAAAGCTTGATTTTATGGCCAAGGATTCTTTGGGACGTGAATGGCAGGTGGCCACAATCCAACTTGATATGAATTTGCCGGCCCGGTTTGATTTAACCTATGTTTCATCAGAGGGTAAAGACGAGCAAGTCGTGATGATCCATGCGGCGATTATGGGTTCGATTGAGCGCTATCTGTCAATTTTAATTGAACATTATGGCGGTAATTTTCCAGTTTGGCTTGCGCCGGTACAGGTTAAATTATTGTCAGTCAGTGATGCTCATGCTGAGTTTTGTGAAGCCCTCGCGACCGAGATGAAAGACAAAAATCTTCGTATTGAAGTTGATACTTCAAACGAAACTGTTGGTAACAAAATTAGAAAAGCAATCCAGGAAAAAATACCATACCTACTGGTGATTGGCGACAAAGAAATGAACTCAGAAAAGCTATTTGTTCGTGAACGAGGTGAAAAAGAAGCGGTCGAATGGGAGAAGAATGAATTTATGAAAACAGTGGTAGAAAAAGTTAAAAATCGCAGTTAAGTTATTGTTTTTATATGGCTTTATATGGAACCCATATTCGTTTTGCGCTTGATGTTAAAAAAGATTTCAATATTAAGAAGATCGAAGAATATATCTCTGGCACTGTCTATCCCGACAGTCGGTATATTTCAAAAATTGATCGTCATTTAACACATAGTGACTTTTGTTTAACGAAAAATTTTTATCACAACAGTGATTTTAAACTTGGTTGGTTTATTCATGTTTTATATGACAAAATTCAGTTTGATACCTTTGATATATTTTTTTCAGAATTATTTAATCGTACCGACATCAAATACGGTAATGATCATTGGACCACTCGGACAGTATTAAAAATATTACAAGATCTTGATGATTTAAAACATTTTGATATTATCCCGTTCTTACCAAGCTTATCACACATTGAAACGCCTAACGGCGAATCACCTAAGACCATAGAAACATATAATACGTACTTAACAGATATTTATAAAAAATCTCCTGTTATAGTCATTGATGATATATTAGCCATGTGGCGACAAAGTGGTATGAGTGAAGAAATTGTACAGTCTATCAGAGAGAAGTTTTTTATATTGAGTGGCAATAAAGAAATAATGGAAAAAATTAGCTTAGTATATAAGAAGACTTTAGCTTTATATCCTCAGTATCAAAAAGAATTAGAACAACAAGGATAGTTTAATTATTCGGAGCGTTTTTTCATTAACCCTGCTCCAATCGCACCAGCCATTGGTCCAAGCTTACCTTTGACTAGACGTACTGAGCGGGCTTCCGGTGACCAGATATGTTTTTTAAGAGTTGTTTTGGCCGGCTCAAGAAAAAGATTACTTGAATTTAAGACACTGCCGCCGAGGATAATCATTTCCGGATCAATAACATTAACAATCGTACTTAAGGCAATACCTAAATAGGTGCCTAATTCCTCAAAAGCTTTTTCAGCTAGAATATCACCACGATAGGCTTCTTCGGCAAGAAGCGAGGCATTACGCTGGGTAAGTTTATGATAGGCTTGTTCCAGTGTTACCAATTCATCAAAATCAACGATGGTATGACCGATTTCGCTGGCACTGCCATGAAAACCACTATAGGTGTCGCCGTTATAATACCAACCGCCACCAATCCCAGTGCCAACCGTTACCCCATACATATTAGTGGCTTTTTTACCGGCGCCAAGGAGCGCCTCAGCTCTCACAAAGCAATTCACATCATTATCGAGTAAAATCGGTATCTCAGGGCGATTAAACTGTTTTTGTAGAGCTTCAGTAAGATTAACTCCGTTTAATAAGGGAATATTGGCCGCGATAATCACCTCGGTTTTTTTGGCGTTTAAGACTCCGGGAATACCAACCCCAATACTGACTAAAGTGCCATTAGTTTTTTCAATTTCAGCCATAAGCGGATCAAGCGCCGCTTGGACCATAATGAGAAAATGTTCAAGGCTGTCTTTAGGAGTCGCAAGGAGTGACTGCTCAACAATTTTATGATGATGAAGAAGGACCGCGGCGATTTTTGTGCCACCAATGTCAATACCGATTTGATATTGTTTTGTTCGTGACATACTTATGATTGATGATTAAATAATTTTTTTGCTTCTTGCCAGTAAAAATCATTACTACGGACTTCTTTTTCCCAGTACCAGTACTCGACGCCCCACCAATAGAAAGTGCGAAAACCAGTTTTACGAGCTAACTCTTTTATTTCTCTAAACTTGTCTGGGGTCATGGTTAGATCACGCTCACTTTGCGGTAGATCTTTAAAAGCGGTCTTACCCCAGGGTTCACCTTGCAGTTCGATAATAATCCAATCCTGTGGATGAGCAAAGAGGTTAGAAATATTTTTTTTGATGCGGAAAAAATTATAGGAAATCGGATAACGAATATATCGTCCAAAGGTTTTTGTGTACGTATATAAGTAGAGGGTACTGCCAAAGATATCACCGCGACGAGCGGCCGGTATCCAAGTTGAAAGTTCGCCGGAATCAGTTACAATGATTGGTCGTTCATCAAGTGAACGCACAAGTTTGATCTCTTTATCAAGAAATTTTTTGTCAAACGGTGGGCAGATACCAAAATATTTTAAGAACGGTTCATTTTCAACTTGCCAGTAGGTAATACCAGGGCGGTGGCGGTAGCGTGCGACAGTTTCGGTAATATAGTCAAAAGTAGCCGCTTGACGATTTTTGTCATCAAGAGTATTGACCCAGCCCGGCAAATGACATTCTGGCCAACGCGGTACGCGATTACCAATGACTAAAATAATTTCCGCGCCTCGCTTTTCCGCTTCATCAACTTGCCAATCAAGGTCATCCCATTGATAACGATTTTTTTCCGGTTGTATTTCATCCCAATAGGCGGCCAGGCGAATTTTTTTCACACCCAACTCATCAAACATGGCTAGATAATTTTTTTGCCAATCAAGCCCAAGTCCCTGGCTTTGTTTTTTTGAAAAGGTGACACCATAATCAACTTCCGTCGGTTTATAAACCGGCGTACGGCTTAAAATAAATAGAAGCCAAAAAATAATAATAATTGCGAGGGCGATGTGTTTTGTCAGTCGAAAAGGATGTCTAAACATAGTGATGTTTAAACATTAGCCGTTATTAATTGCTTCAATCGCTTGATTACCGACAAAAACCGTGATGGCATAAGCCGCCACGATGATCAGTAAACCAATACAGGCGTTACGGATTTGGGCTGAAGCTTTTTTGATGTTTTCTTCATTACCGCCCGCCGTCATCCATCGAAAGCCGGCCATAACAATTAAAATAATAAAAATGACGCCAAGCACACCCAAGAATATTTTAATAATCGAGGCGACAATCAAAGTTAATGGTCTTGGCGCACCATCTTGTCCATAGGCTGTGGCGCCAATATTACTAAGGCCGCCTTCTTGGGCACGGTCAATCCAGGAACCAGAACTGGTCCCAGTGATCTGGGCTGAAACTGGTTGTATGAGGAAAAATGTGGTTAAGAAAAGGCTTAATATTAGGTAGAAAGGGGTTTTTCTGGGCATATAGTATCTATGCTATACTAAAATAGTAGCTACCGATCTTCTTAATATGGTCGGTATTCTCATTATATTAAATCAGGTTTGAAAAGTCCATGTATGGCTCTTGCCCGTAAAGTTGCTATTAATACGATTATCCAAGTTGCGACTAAAATTACTACCACTGGTTTAAGTCTTATTGCCCTCGCTCTGATTACCCGTCATTTGGGACGGTATGGTTTTGGACAATATACGACAGCAGTGAGTTGGGTAATGTTTTTCAGTATTGCCGCTGATCTTGGTATAACTCTGGTGACGAGTCAACTTTTAAGTAAACCTGGCGCTGACGTTACGTCAGTCATGAGTAATCTATTTACGTTTCGTTTATTATCAGGGTTCATTATCATTGCTCTCGCGCCGATTGTTATTTTCTTTTCGCCGTATGAGTTAGTGGTTAAACAAGGGGCGTCACCCGCCGCTTTGGCTTTTTATTTTGTAATTATCACACAAGTTTTTGTTAGTTTTTTTCAAAAAGAATTGCGCACTGACCGGATTGCCATTGCGGAAGTTATCAGTCGAATAGTTTTTCTGTTACTAACTTTTTGGGCAGTCAGAATGGAATTTGGCGTAGTGGCGTTACTATGGGTTTTGGCAGTGGTGAATGGTATTAGTTTTTTTATTCATTACTTCTACGCACGTCGTGCCGTCTCATTTGGTTGGCGTTATGATAAAGCCGTGTGGTGTGACATCATTAAACGTTCTTGGCCACTCGTGATTACGATTGTTCTTAATTTAGTGTATCTGAAAGCTGATATTTTAATTTTGTCATTATTTAGAAGTCAGGCGGAAGTTGGTTTGTATGGTGCCGCCTATCGCGTGATTGATGCGTTAGTGACTGTACCTTTTTTAATTGGCGGTACAGTCTTGCCGATTTTAGCCGCCCGTTGGCACCTAGCAGACAAATCTGATTTTAAAAGAATCTGGCAAAGAGTCTTTGATGTTTCAGCGATTATTGCCTGGCCAGTTATGATTGGTGGTTATATTCTAGCGACACCAATTATGAGTTTAATTTCTGGTTCCGATTTTGCCGCCGCTGGACCGATTCTCAAAATTTTAATTTTAGGGGTTGGTTGTATTTTCTTTAGTTGTTTTTTTGGTTACACCATGATTAGTCTTGATCGTCAGCGAGCGTTAATTAAAGCCTATGTGATTACGGCGCTAACTTCATTAGTATTATATATTATTTTGATCCCGCTCTACTCATATGTGGCCGCCGCCTGGATCACTGTGTATAGTGAATTATTAATGTCAATCTTAGCCTGGTTGATTCTGAGAAAAAATGTTCAGTTAAAAATTAATTTTACTCGCTTCTTTAAAGCTTTATTAGCGGGGGGAATTATGGGCTTACTCCTGATGTTTCCGATTTTTTCAACCGAAACTGTGCTTGGTTTATTACTAACCGTTATACTGGGTGGTTTAGTCTACTGTGTTATTCTCTATGCTTTAAAAGGAGTTGTTAAAGATGATGTGGTTGAATTATTACAGAGTTAACGATAAGAACCTATGGTGACATCAATTCTTGTCTATAATACTGGTCGCTTTGAGTCAAAATTAATGACTGAAGTATTTTCACGTTTGCGCTCAGAACATTGTTATTTTAAAATTATGAGCCATCATCACAGTTCTTATGAGTATTCACGACCATGGTTACTGATGGGACAGGGCATTATGGGTTTAATGTTGCCTGTATGGTATGTCTTGTATCTTGGTACTTTTTTGCTACGAAATCTTTTTTTAAAAACAAGAATTGTTATTTGTTTTCACTGGCCGGAAAAAATTATTATATCTCCTGTGGCTCGTCTTTGTGGCTGGAGGGTGCTATGGCTTGAGTTACCTGATGCGGAAAAACCTCGAGGCTTTATGATGAAAAAAATTTATGAACGACAGGCGCGGGGTGTTGAAGTAATTGTTTTTAGTCAGGAAAAAGCGCATGTCTGGGAGAAGACTGTGGGTAAAGCCGGCAAGGTCTATATTATGAATCCAGCGCTCTATCCACCACGTTCAAGTCGTCAAATTGATCTTTTTGAGACGTTAGTTGATCGACCACATCGCCGTTTTTCCATCGGCGCTTTGATTGAACACTTGGATCGAAAATTGATCGAACGATTATTATCAGGTTTAACCAGCGCCCTCTCAGTATCTTCAAATTTCGAATTATTAATCATGGGTGAAGGTGAAAATCGTAAAGAGTTATTATGGTTAATTAGAAAAATGGGGCTTGGTAATCATGTGTGGTTGGCGGGACAAACTGATGATATTACGAGGCATCTTGACCATCTTGATCTTTATGTTATCCCAACGGTACATCCAAGTCTTGAAGAAATCGGTTCAGCTATTATGGTTCTGCAACACGGTATCCCGATTATTGGTCAAATTGGCAGTGGTCTTGAAGCCATTACTTATTCCGAATTTGGCTCGGTGGTGGAAATGAACGATAGTGAGGCATTAGGGGCAGAGTTTTTGCGCTTTGAACAATTAGGTAGTCTTAAACATAAAATTATTCGCCAGGCACGGGAGCATGCTCATGTGTATACGATTGAAACTTTGAGTGCCGCTCTAAAAAATATTTTAGTAACCAATACTTCTCGGTAATAATAGTATATGAAAGAATATTATATTGATGAATCATCCCAAGGTCGTCGTCTTGATGTGTATGTAGCTGAAGTTATTGGGCAATCTCGTAATCAAGTACAGCATCTTATTGAGTCTCAACAAGTAATGGTGAATGAACGCATTGTTTCTTCACATTATAGTATTAAGGCAGGGGACAAAATTACGATCAATGAAAAAAGATCAACTAATCCTCACCATCCTAGCTCAGTCAAAAAAGATATTGATAGAGATGCTTTATTTTCTCGCATTGAAATTCTTAAAGATACCGCTGATTATGTTGTCATCAATAAGCCGGCCGGTTTATTGATCCATCAGGCCAATGATATTCATGAACCAACCGTGGTTGATTGGGCACTTGGTCATTACCCAAGAATCCGCTCGGTAGGGGAAGATCCTGAGCGACCGGGTATTATTCATCGACTTGATAAAGAAGTGAGTGGTTTAGTGGTGATAGCCAAGCGGCAAGCTATGTTTGATCATCTCAAAGAGCAGTTTCAAAAACGAACAATCAAAAAAAATTATGTAGCCTTAGTACATGGCACAGGTTTACCTGATGAAGGCAGTATTAATTTTTTAATTGAGCGTTCAAGTCAGGGTTATAAAATGGCGGCTAAACCTTTGAGCCAAACCGGCAAAACGGCTATTACCATTTTTACCGTTGAACAACGTTTTCATAATTATACCCTGGTCAATATTCAAATTAAGACTGGACGTACTCATCAAATCCGTGCTCATTTTTCCGCCTATGGTCACCCTGTTGTTGGTGATGATTTATATAGCACACAAAAAATTCGCCTTCTTAACAAAAAATTAAACCTTGGTCGAATCTTTCTAGTGGCGATTGGATTAACTTTTAGCGATTTAGACGGTGAGTCACAGGCTTTTTCAATTTCATTACCAGAAGACCTGACAGCGGTTTTACAAAAACTTACCTAACACGTACAATATATAGTTATCAAGTTAAAAGTTTATAATTTCTATGATTATTTCTTTCGGTGGCTCAGAAGGATCAGGTAAATCAGGTATTGCCAAACGATTAGCTGAGGATTTAGGTTGGCCATATTATGACATTGGTAACCTACGACGACAGCGTGCGACTGAACTTGGTATGACGCTCGAAAATTATAATCGTTTAGGCGAACGTGATCCAAAAACCGATACTGAAGTTGATGAATATCAGCAGAAACTTGGCTTACAGAAAGATAATTTCGTTATCTCCGGTCGGACATCATGGTATTTTATACCTCATTCCCTAAAAATTTTTTTAAAAGTTAAACTTGAAGTTGGTGCTGAGCGTATTTTCAAGGATCTACAACATCGCAACGAAGCCGAATCTCTTAAGAC
>CAZLCH010000014.1:0-9077 GCA_964558025.1 uncultured Gammaproteobacteria bacterium
ATTAGTTATACCATGACCACCAAAGGTTTCAAAGTCAGAATTTTTAATTGGCTTTGGCCAGCCCGGAATCATAATTTGACCTTTGTCTTCGTAGGTCGTGTCGGGTGTTACTTTGTTTTGGTCAATCGCCGCCGCCATAGTAATAGCCTTAAAAACTGAGCCTGGCTCATACTGGTCAAAAATGGCTGGATTATTGTAGACGCTAATATCTTTAACTAACCGATAGTCATTCGGATCAAAATCAGGCGCCGAGCACATGGCAAGAATGGCGCCGCTACGCGGATCAACGATAATAACACTACCGCCTTCAGCCCCATGTTTTTCCACGGCTTCATTTAATGCCTGGCAAGCGGTAAACTGGGCCGAACGATCAATCGTCAAAATTAAATTTTTGCCATCAACTTTCGCCGTGGCCTGACGATCGTTAACAATAAGTAAACCACCGGCACCTTTTTCCGAACGAACCGAACCGTACTGACCAAACAAATCATCATCAAAAAAACCTTCCAGTCCGTACTTACCATGTTGCTCCTTATCATTTTCGTAACTAGAAAAACCAAGTACATGGGCGCCAATATTTTTTTCGGGATATAACCTAAAACTATTCATGGTATAGCCAAAACCCGGGAGTTTTAATTCTGAATTATCACTTTTGATATAGATTCTTTGTTCTTTATTATCTAAATCATGAACCGTAATATCAGATCGATTCAACATATACAGATAAAACTCTTTTAACTTTTCTTCATCCAATTTTTTTTCAATCGGTTCATACTCATCATCAGATTGATTTAAAGCTTTGGTATAATTTTCTATAATTAAACCATGTTGTTCCTTAATCAACTCTTCGCGCTTCTGATTTTCAAAATCAAGATACACTGGATCTTGTAATAGTGCTTCATGATGAGCCCTGACTTCAACTTCTTTAGCTGGTCGCTCAGCCTCGGGCAAAGTTTTAACAAAAGCTAATTCTTTATTCAAACGATCTTCGCGCTCGCGTTCCAGTCGCAACTCAACTTCTTTTTTAACTTCTTCTTCGCGGAAAAAAGTATATAGTTTCTCCGCTGTACCGGCCGGATCTTCAATGTCGCGCGGAATCGCAAATAATGAGGCAAACTCTTTATTTAAAGCAATCGGATAGACGTTAGTTGAAGCGGCAATATTTTCTTGAATATAAATTTCACCGCGCGCTGGTAATAACGCACGATTACTTTCATGTTGTTCGGCCGCGGCCGAAACATAATGTTGGTGACGAATAATCTGCAGGTATAACAATTTCACAATCAAGGTTGCGAGTAATAACAAAACAACCGTCACAACGCCCGTCGTGCGGTTATTAACTCGCTCACCGGCTGAATAGGCTTGCGCTTGTCGCCGTGAATGCTGTGCTATCATATGCTCATCTTACGTTACTACTACTATTTACGCGCTACAATAAAAGCATTGGTATCAATAAACGTTACATCAGTCGCTTTCACAAGCTCTAATTCGGCAATACGAGGATCAAGATTTTGATATGAAGCCAATTCGGTCACTTGGCTTTCTAAGCGCTGTTTTTCAACTTCAAGGCTGGTGGTCTTATCCCGTAAATCTTTAAAAACAAAACCACGAGTCGAAAGATTATTGATGGTTAAAAAATAAACGACTGATCCCACAATTAATAATAAAAATAGGATGGTGTTGGTTTTACGGAGATTAATTGTTAGACCAGTCTGAGACATATAATTTACATAAGCACTTCGGCGACTCGTAATTTGGCACTGCGGGCGCGCGGGTTAGCTTTAATTTCCGCGACGGTCGCCGTTATTGGTTTTTTGGTAACGATTTTCAACCAGGCAGTATGCCCGCAACGACAAACTGGTAATGAGGGTGGGCAAAGGCAATCACGACTGGCCTGTTTGAAAAAATTTTTAACAATACGATCTTCAAGACTATGGAAAGAAACTACGGCGATTCGTCCGCCCTGTTTCATAATCCTCTGCAAACTGTCGAGAGCGACGGACAGATTTTCCAATTCGCGATTAGTCGCAATGCGTAACGCCTGAAACGTTTTAGTCGCGAAATGTAAACGAGAACGATGACGAAACGCTGGTGGAATACCTTTTTCAATCGCCGCCACCAGTTGTCCAGTGGTGGTAAGCGGTTGAACGGCACGCGCTTTGATAATCGCGCGGGCAATCGGGCGGGCGAAGCGTTCCTCGCCAAAACGACCAATTATCCGCACCAAATCTTCCACTGAACTTTCATTAACAATCCGAATTGTTTCACGACTGGAAATTAAAGAACCAAAAGCCATGTCTAACGGTACATCCGCCTGAAAACTAAATCCGCGATGTCGATCTTCGAGTTGAGCTGATGATAGCCCCAAATCAAAGACAACAGCACTGATGTCAGGGGTTTTGCCGAAATGTTCTTGAGCGATGCTCGCCAGGTCTTTAAAATTAGCATGGGTTAGTTTAATGTTAGTTAATGACTCTTGGTCAATTTTTAATTTGGCATGATTAAGCGCCTGCTCATCAAGATCAATCGCGATGACACTTCCTTTTTTCCCTACACTCTTTGCCAGAGCAAAGGTGTAGCCCCCGCCACCAAGCGTCGCGTCAATCACGCGATCACCGATTTTGGGATCAAGATATTCCATAACTTCCGTAAGCAAGACAGGCGTGTGATGATACATGATACTAATTTTTAATGCTTGTCTCCGTCAACACGGAGATCATTGTTACTACTGAATCTCGCCCAGGGCCTCAGCAATATCATTACTCTGTTTTTCCGTGGCGGTTTTTAACTTCTCCCAAGCCGCTTCATTCCAAATTTCCAAACGGTTGTATAAACCGGCCACCACTGCTTTTTTACTGATACTGGCAAAACTGCGTAAATACTCCGGTACTGTCACTCTTCCCTGACTATCAAATTCAATCTCCATTGCTCCCGCGAGGATAAAACGAGCGAGACTACGATCATTGGCTTTATTAAATGGTAAAGCGGAAATTTTATCAGCCAACTTGCTCCATTCTTTTTTCGGATAAATTACCAAACAGCTATCCAAACCACGCGTCACTACGGCTCCTCCTCGCAGTAAATGACGAAATTTAGCTGGGATTGCGACCCGGCCTTTGTCATCAAAACTGTGATTATACTCACCAATAAACATAGACAAAATATTTTTGAGGAGCAGGTTATCGACAACTTATCCACAATTCCCCACTTTTCACCTCTATAGTGTAATTATACACCATTTTTTGCCTCAAGTCAACGATTGATGACAAAATAATTAATTTTCTTTTATTTTTTACTATTTTCTTTGGGAAAAATAAAAAAAACCGCCGATTATATGTCGACGGAAACAAGGGTGGAAAGTTATAAAATTTATAAAGTAACAACTATGCCTAATTTCACTTTAAGACTTTATAACTTAGTAACTTTCAACTTTTTCTTAGTGATGGTTGGTGGTTTGTCGTAAAGCGGCTGGGCTATAGCTATGTTTTGCTTCCGTAAAACCCTACCTTTGCTTGGTATAATAGGTATATGTAGGGCATAGGCTAGAGCGTTGGCGGTTACAACGCCAATACGAAGTGAGGTAAAACCATGGCCTTGATTAACAACTTTAATCGCCATAATCGCGCTCAGTTGTACCTTAACTTTTTTTAACACCTTTTCTAAAGTTGGTAATAAAACCTCAGCCTGGTGATGAGCGGCTGGAATAGTTATTGTAGCGACAACTTTTTTTTGATCTTGTATCAGTAGCTCAACCACTTCTGGTTGACTTGTATTTACGCTAAGTATCATAGTTTTAGTATAGCAGATTTTTGATAAAAAAATTCCTCTATATTTTATATTTAATATAGAGGAATAGTATTACTTACAAAAGAACGTTATAATAGTATCTCCGGTTGAACTTTAATTTCTTGAATAGACCCATCTCTAAATTTCAATTGAATTTTCTCTCCGACTGTAAGAGGTCGGTTAGTGGGTCCGATGAACTGGAACCAAATTCTTCCAGTTTGTGGATCATATTGTGGTGACTGGCTCATATTGGCTACACCGCCGGTACTGCCACCAAAACTGAAGCCTACCTGATTCGCATGTGTCTGAATTGAGTCGATCGGAACATTTATTATTCCGTAGTTAATATTTTGACTATAATTGCCATGATTCCGATGAGAAAAACCATAAACGTTTATTTCGTTCCAAGTCGTCCCAATTGGGGATTGAATCCAGGGGTGAAAGGGGTAAATGATAAGTGAAGTTGGCGTTGCTCCATAACGAGCAACAGTATCGCCAACGTTTCCGGGACGAATCATTTGCGGCCCGCCTCCACTTGGATATAAAACACCGTTAACAAAAACGATTGTATAGGTGTTGTCCGGTCCTGGGCTTTTAAAAGTACTGCCGGTCGCATTTGACCACACGTTCGGGTTAACGACATAGTTGAACTTTATCGTATCATAACTAGTTGCCTCATATTTAAATATCCAGCCAATGCCTAATAGTGAATCAGTTAAAGGCTGTGAACTAGTCCAACCAGTATGAGTCCCAACTGTTCTGGGGTTCACAAATGAAGGTAGTACCGGCATCCGACCATACGGTAAAATAACATAATACATCCCACGATTTGTGCCAGTTGGTGTGAAACTGTGTAGATATAAATCATTGATCCATGGTCCACCAAAATTATTCAGAATCCTTAAATTAAGGGTAGCTGAATTTGTATCACTGGCTATTGGGCCAAAGACTTTTAACTTAAAAATAAGAGTATCTTGCGTATAATATGTACGCTCTAAGATAGTCGCAGTATCAGTATCTACTAACAATCCCGTCCGCCATCGATAAATCTTCCATTCGCGGCGAACAATATTTCCGGTTGATAGTACTGATGAAATCCGTGCTAAACGATTTATCAAGATTGAATCCCACATAGTTGAGGCTGGGTTATTACCATTAACTACGATCCTTGCCTGTACCCCGGTTTCAGTGCTTATAACAGTCGGTTGCGGGCCAAATGCGTCCTCACAGCCCGACCAATATATTACAAACACGGACAAAACCAGAGTAAGAAAAAATACCTTTTTCATTTTTTACTCCTTCTGCTCTTTTGAGCGTTTTAGTTTGTTTTATAAAATTTTTAAAGAATATAATGGCAATTAAAACCATTAACCTGTCTCTCATAAAACGATGAGAGACAAAAAATGATTTTAAAAATTTAAAGAAAAGTTGAGAAACGAGTCAGTAAATTCTGTTGCTTAAATTTCTGAGCTACTATACGTCCAACTTGATCGGCGTAAACTCGTTCGGTCGCATCAGTAATTCGTTCCCAGTTATATTCTCGTTCAACATGGGTTTTAGCTAATTGTCCAATTTGTTTAGCTTGCTCAGAGTATTTGAGCATAGTTTGCAGTTGAGTTGCTAAATCCGCAATATCATTACATACAAAAGAAAAACCAGCTTGACCAATCGCTTCGATATTTTCTGGAATATCACTGACAAGAGTTGGTAACCCGTACGACATAGCTTCAAGTAAAGCGATGGACAAACCTTCAGATTCCGACGGTTGTACAAAAGCAAAGGCGTTGGCAAATAAACTCACTAAGTTGTCGCCGGTCTGAGTACCAAGAAAATGAATACGTGGATCAGTAGCGGCTAAAGCCTGTAGATCTGTCACGTACGAATCAGTGTATGAACCACTACCAACAATCACTAATTTCTTGTCAGTAATAACCGAGCGAAAAGCATTAATCAGATGATGTAAACCTTTGTGGGGAATTAAACGCGAAACCGCTAAAATATAATTATCTTTTTCCAGTGCCCATTGTGTCAATGGTGCAGTTGAACTAATTTCAGCTTGAGAAACACCATTGGGAATATAGACAACTTCAGTGCCATATTTTTCAGTCGTATACTGAGCCAATGACCGTGAAACAACAATGGTCGTATCAGCTTTGGTACAAGTCACCCATTCACCAAATTTTAGATATAAGCGGGCAAACCAACTCCATTTTTTATGAAAGTAATCCTGACAATGGAAAGTAGCAATAATCTTTGCGCGCGGTTTAATCAACTTTGCTAACCATAAAAGAGAAGAGGGGCCAATACCATGAAAATGAATAATATCAACCTTTCGACGGAAGAGATCAAGAATTGCTAAAAAGGTATGTGAAATAGCGTCAAGATTTTTAGTAGTTAAACTTGGTAAACTAATCAGTTCAACACCTTTGTAATTTTTCAAACGAGCATCAGTATAATTTTTACGGGTATAGGCAAAAACAGTGTGACCATTTTCCGCTAAAGCCACGGCTAACCCTTCAACGTGTTTTTCAATACCACCGCTGATTGAAGGAATACCTTTTTGTCCGATAAAAATGATTCTCATAATTTTCAACTCATGTGTTATTATTCAATCTCAAAACCTAAACTGTACGTATATTTAGTTAATAATCCGACGGCTTTAATATCAGTTCGACGATGTGAAACCTGCGGAACACTAAACGTAGCCGTAAAGCGACCTTGGCTATCAGTCGTCGTCGTAATAACGCTATCAGCCAGCGTAATTGAAATACCTTCATAGGCACCATAACCTCGTCCGTTCAAAATTAATTGCGATCCAGGCGCGGCATGATTTTTATCAACTGATAAAGCTAGGGGTTCGATCACATCCGGGAATGTTTCTTGTTTAGTGGCGATGATATATGACCCTTCACTACCATGCTTAATTGGTTGTAAGTTTGAATCTAAAATAATAATGCTACCGTTATTAAAAATAACAATTTTGTCACCTGTACCATCATTAACAACTTTCATACCCATTGCCCAGCCTTCACCACTGCCAAGAGTGGTAGTATAGGTATATTTCACCACACTCAAATCATCAGCTCTTAATTTTACAATCCCAATACCGTCGGTGAAATAAAGATAGTTCTGATCCGATGAAGGGACAATATCATAACCAAGATGACTAGTATGTTTAAAACTACGAATAATCTCGCCGCGGAAATTAATCTTACGGACCGCTTCATCATCAACTACGTATAGCGTATCATCTGATCGATCACTATAGATTTGGCGCTCATACCAATCACTGCCCCATTTAAAATCAAGGGGCACTTCAGAAAAGAAATTTCGGCTTGTACGATCAAATATTTTAATCTTACCTTGGTAGATGGAAAAAAGATATTTTGTACTGCCAGCCGCAGTCGTGTTATACGTATTGTCTTTGGGATTAATAATCGTATAAGCATCGATGACCATCAAATCATCATTCCAAATTTTAACACCGCGTGAACCAGCCGTTGCTAACTTACCATCAATAGTTTGTAAATTACCAAACCAATCCCAGCCACCATCCTGTATCTGATTAATTAAGCGGGCATGCTCTAAATCGCTGATTTCATATTTAAACAATGAACGACCATCAACCGCATAGGCATATAATCGCCCGTTCTCGACTCGTAATAACACATCAACAAAATTTTCTGGTCGATCAAAACGAGGATTATACGAAGCAAAGCTCGCAAATTTTATAATTTCGCTATCACCTGACTCAACTTTAAATAATTCCAGTTCACCAGTATTGGTAGTGGCAATAACAGTATAACCGTTATAAACCAAAGCATCACCAGAGTGATACGATTTTACTCGTGTTTGCGCTGACGGCACTGGCATGACTACCGCAGTCAAAACCCCAACCGCCAATAATGGCAATATGATTTTAGCTATCTTTCTCTTCATATTCATATGAAAAATTAATTAATATATATATAGTTAATACGACCAGATTATGGTCCTGTTACATACTGTCTAAACGCTAGAAAAATCAAGCTATTATCTTCAAAATTTCTCTATCGTAACCTTAAAAATTACCATATAGCCTAAAAAAAGTCAAGGCCGTAACAACGACCTTGTAAAAAGCAACTATTTATCTAATATTAGCTATAAATTACTCGGTAATGCGGACAGTTCCCTTTTTAGCGGCCAGAGGGTCGTGTTCAAGGTCGGTTGTAATGATTGGGAGGTTTTTCTCAATCATAGCGCCAGTGAAGGTATCTTTAGCGGTTAACTTAATAGATTCGACAAGGGTTAGTACAGTTCCGAGATCACCTGTTTCTGGAACAAGTGTGAGAGCAAAACTAGCACGATAGTTACCACCGCCACGGGCAATATCACCAACTTCCCAAAGAACTCTATGAGTAACGGGCGAATATTTAATTTCACCCGCGGTTACGCTTTGCCGTTCATTCCACGCAATGTTAGAAGGTATGTCAGCGGTCACTGTAACATCGGTCAGGTTGCTACCAATATTATTAAGTTGCCAGATAACCCAATAAGTAGTCGGGATACCAACCTGTGGTGGAATTGGCCCGATCCCAAGTTGGTCCCCCTGGGGGCCATAATAATAACCACCGGAATCAAGATAGATATTAGAATTAAATTTAAAGGTGTCTAATATCATCGAATAGTCAGTTCTTTTATTATCTAAGGAGTAAGTGGTAAGGAGATCAAGATGAATTGAATCTTCGATGATAGTATTCTTCCTTATAAGATTGATGATAACGGGAATAATTACTTGTTCACCGGCTGATAATGACCCGAGGTGAATCGCCGTACCTCTCACGGCCACAGACGCCGTTGATGATATTTGCTGTACAAAAATATCTTCACGACCAGAGGAAACAGTCAAAACAACATCATCCAAAGTTTGTTGTTCAAGATTGGTCGCAGTGATAGTGGCCGATACTTCCGGTTTAATTGGATCTAAGGTTGAAGAAGTAAGTTGCGTTGTCACCAATAAACTAGGCTTACTGGAAGTAACATGCTTGGCAATTTCTTTTTGGCCAAAAATCATTTCACCAATTTGTAGACCAACTTGGACACGAAAATCAAGAGGGCCTAAATCTTCAGTTTTAGCCGAGAAATAAACCATCTTCCCCTCGCCACTATTCAAAGTTGGTATCATGATATTACCATTATTTTCCACTTGTTCCGGCGTAATGATAAAACCAAGGGCAGGAAAATTAACTGTAATATTATTAAGGGCGATTGGACCAGTGTTTTTTATTTGTAAAGTCCCACTAAAAGGCTGT
>CAZLCH010000015.1:0-8888 GCA_964558025.1 uncultured Gammaproteobacteria bacterium
GGCGGCTGAATTAAAAGATTTTTTTCTTAATCGTCCGATGGCGAGTACAGCTACGGGTATGGGTAGTGGTCCGATGGAAGCGCGTGATATCGCTGTTAAACAGTCAGCGCCTCTGGCGGCTGGTTTAGGTGGTGATATACAGGGAAGTGGTAATGGCGGCGGCATGAGTTTTTCTGGTACCAATATACAAGTTACTGGTGTTGAGGAAGCTGATATGGCTAAGACTGATGGTGCTTATATTTACATGGTCAAAGATCAAGACTTAGTGATTATTAAAGCTACGCCGCCGGGAGAAACTAAAGTGGTTTCGACAACGGCTTTAAACGGTTCGGCGCAGGAATTATATATTAAAAATAATAAAGTTGTTGTTTTTGGCTATAGTCAGATGCCAATGACGGCTAGTGGTAGTCCATTCATCCGCTACTACCCTTCAACCACTTTTTTTGCTTTGTATGATGTCACTGATCAGGCCCAACCAAAATTAATCCGTCGTCTTGAATTTGAAGGCGATTACTTGTCTTCTCGTTTAATTGATAAACAATTATACTTTATAACTACCTACTATAGTTTTTATCCAGCGGCTGATGCCGCTTTACCGCGAGTGCTTGAAAATGGCGGAGTTATTTCTTCAGAGACAAGTAGTGACAAATATCGTTATCCCACGGTTTATTATATCGATTCCCCGGCCAGCTTAAACGCTACCACTGTAACAATGATTAATTTAGATGACATTAACTCAGCTTTGAATTCACAAGTTTTTCTTATGCCGGCCGGTGAAACCGTTTATGCTTCAACCGAAGCTCTTTATATTGCTTATACAAAATATGTTAGTGAGTATCAATTACGCATGATGGTGACGCGAGAGATCGTGGCGCCAAAAATGAGTGAAAGTGAACAACAACGACTAGAAAAAATTAGTGCAGTTGATTCAGCGATTCTATCAGATGATGAAAAATTAGCTAAAATCAACCAAATGCTAGAAATGTATTTGGGCCGACTTTCAGCTGATAACTTAAAAAATCTCAATAATGAAATTGAAACTGAATTTAAACAACGGCACCCTGATCTAGCTAATGAGCTTGAAAGATCGGTTATTCATAAAATGGCTTTTAATGGTAATAGTTTAGATTATGTAGGTTCAGGTGAAGTGGCTGGTCGATTATTAAACCAGTATTCGTTAGATGAGTATGATAACCATCTTCGTGTGGCCACCACTCGCAGTCAACAGTGGTTTCAGCCGCTCATGCTTCCCGTGACGTCAATGATGGAAAAAATGGCGCCAGCCACCGCCATTGCACCAGTCGTACCAGAAACTCCTAATGAAAATCAATCGATTAATAATGTCTATGTGCTAAACCCAGACATGAAAGTGGTTGGTCAGTTAGAAAATTTAGCCCCTGGCGAACGAATTTACTCAGCTCGTTTTATTGGCGCTCGTGTATACCTTGTGACTTTTCGACAAACCGACCCACTTTTTGTGATTGATGTTGCTAATCCCGAGCAACCAAAAATTTTAGGTGAGTTAAAATTACCAGGTTTTTCAAATTACTTACACCCTTACAGCGATACCATTTTACTTGGTATTGGCAAAGAAGCTATTGATAAGGGTCCCGAAGGCGTTGATATGCTTGGTCTAAAAATAAGTTTATTTAATGTTGAAAACCCCTCCCAACCAGAAGAGATTTCTCACCTAACTTTCGGTGGCCGTGGCAGTGATTCATTATCATTGTTTGATTATAAAGCCGTTCTATTTGATAAAGAAAAAAATCTTTTAGTGATTCCGGCCACGTTAACTGCCCAAGATTCAAATAATTATCAAACCGAGTTTCAAGGCAGTTTAGTTTTGACTGTTACTGCGAACAGTCTTCATGAACGAGGTCGAGTTGCTTTTCGCCTCCCGACGGAAATGAGTGCCAATTATCAATACATTGATGATAGTGTTCGTCGCAATCTTTACATTGATGATTATCTTTATAGTTTATCACCAGCAACAGTTAAAGTGAGTCGTTTAGAAACAGTCGCTCCAGTTATTTCCGTTACTATTCCGCAACGACACTTAATTAATGAAGGCACTCCGCCTCTTATGCCGTATGTCGAAGATCAAGCGCTACCTGCGCCATCACGCTAGAACCATCCCTATTATTTTTGGTTGCTTAGTTTTGTTAGGTGGTTTAGGTTTTCTACTACATATTAAACAGGTATTTAAACCAAAGCCAACCTCAACAGAAAATAGAGCTGAATCTTTACCCCCAGTAAGCATTAGCGAAAATTATACCACTGAAGCTAAGGCCGCCTTAACTGATTTTGAATTATTTTTACAACATAAGAATAATCGTGCTGATATTATTAAACGGCGTGATCAGCTACTGTCTCTCACGATTACCAAAGATTACCAATCATTACATCTTTCTTTGGTTATGATTGCCGACGCTTTAATTGCCGCCGATGAAGGTAATCAAGGTGAGAAAGAACGAGCCTTAGAGATACTAGAAAAAGTTTGGCAGGAACACCCTGAATTAAAATCATAAGTATGCGTTTTCGTTTTTTTATTTTACCCTTTATTTTATTTTTGAATATTGTTGTTAGTATTTGGTGGTATTATGATCCAAGTCGCGCCGTCTGGCTCCTTGGTTTTTTGTTAATTGGTTATTTGTGGGCGGCGTGGTGGCTTGATAGCGGACGAAGAGATTGGTGGCGTTTGGCTATCACCCCCTGGCTTATAGCTGTTTCAATTTTATTATTTTCCCTGTTACTTAGTCGAGGTTGGACAACCATCAGCCTCTTTGTTTTATTCACTGTGCTTGAAGGCATTTATTGGCGATACCTCATGAGTTACACTGACACGACCGCTACCTATACGCCCTTTAGTCTGGAAAAATTATCTTTTAGTTTAAATTTTTTAATTGTCTTTTTTTTAGCGGCGGCATTATATGGTTTTAGAACTTTTCTAGATATCTCTTTTTTTATCACCTGGCCGGTCTTTGCTCTTTGTTTGTTATTTTTAATTTCTCAACGTTTATGGATCTCCCAAGGATCTCGGGGAACAGTTTGGCGTTTAGCGCTTAGTATTTTTATTGGCACGGTAGAGATGTTTATGGTCGGTTCTTTTTTGCCATTTGATTTTCGGATCCTTGCTTTTTTGGTCGCCGCCGTTTATTATGGTTTGATTGTCCTCGGCGCCGAGCAAACAGAAGAAAAAGCCTTAACACGCAGTGTACGACTATTAATCATTATTTTAACAATTGGCTGTTTAGCTGTTTTAGCGACAGCTCGTTGGTATTAATATTTCATGTATGAAATTCCCTGAACGTGCAAAATTCTTACTCATTATTAGTTTAATTGTTTTTGCCAGTATTACCGGTGGTATTACTGGTAACTGGTTATTTATTTATTTTATGAATAAATATTACCAGATACCAGGCGGAGTATATCCAGCTTCATCATCAGCCAGTGTCATTCGTAAAATTGATAAGAGCCAACAGGTTGAAACGATACTGACTGAAGCAGTGCCGCTAGCCGAGCGATCGTTAGTTGGTATTTTTAAAACAGCGACCGTTTATATACCAGAAGCCAAAGTCAGTCAAGGACTTATTATTACCAACGATGGCTGGGTTGTCAGTTTAACTGCCGTACCAATGCTTGAAAGTAATTGGACTGATTACGCCGTGGTGGCTAGTGATAAAAAAGTATATGAAATTGATAAGGTCATTACAACTAATACTAACATTACATTTGTTCACTTGAAAAAAGCCAGTAACTTACCGGTGCCAGATATTATTACTCATCGAGATATACAGGTCGGTCAATCAGTCATTGGACTTGAATGGCAGGGTACAGTGGAACAAGGTTTGGTGATTAACGACCCAGTGACCATTCGTTCGAGCGAGGTTACCCTTGATCCTTTATTGATTTCAGGTGTGAACAGCAATAACTTATTTTTATTTGATCTTTCTGGTCGAGTTCTAGGTATTACCCTTGATGGTAAGACGTTTAGTTTTGATACGATTAAAAGTATGCTCACCAAATTATCCCTACACGGTACAATTACCTACCCCCGTTTAGGCGTATACTATTTAAATATCGGTAATTTGCCAGTTGAGTCAGGCCAAGGTGCGTTATTAACGGCCATGGACAAACGACCAGCCATTATTTCTGATAGTCCGGCTGATAAAGCTGGTTTACGGGCTGGTGATATTATTACTGCAGTTGACGATATTACACTTGATAATTATTCTGATTTAGCTTTGTTATTACAAGATTATAATCCAGGTGATCGAGTGACTTTGACAATTACCCGCGGCAAAGAAGCCCAGCGAGTGGTTGTGGCACTTGATAGTTTGAAGTAATATGTATGAAATTAAAAATCATGCGACCGTCACGCTCAAAAAGTTTTCAACGATATCTAATACGTTTTGATCTTAACGTGCCTTTACAGAATGGGAAAATTCAAGATGATTACAAACTCAAAGCGGTTCTACCAACCATTCGTTTGTTGCGTCAGGTGCCACTAATCATTATTTCACATCTTGGTGAACCAGTAATCACTGGTAGTCGTTTTCAATTTCAAGCCAAATATTCTCTTAAGCCAATAGCTCACTATTTAGAAAAAAAACTTAAGAGGCGAGTGACTATAATTAAAGGATCATGGTCAAGTCTTTATCAACAATCGCGAAAACTCAAGCCAGGCGAGATCTTAATGTTAGAAAATATCCGTTTTTGGCCAGGAGAGATAAAGAATGATCGTTTGTTGGCTCAACAATTAGCCAAACTTGGCGATATCTATATTAATGATGCTTTAGCTGTTTCTCATCGCGCTCATGCTTCGGTGTCGGCTATTACTCATTTTCTTCCGGCTTATGCCGGCCCACTTTTGCAGACGGAAGTTAAACATCTGCGTACGTTACTAGAGCGTCGCAATCTAACTTTAATATTAGGCGGAGCAAAAATAAGTACCAAGTTACCAGTTATTACTAATCTTCTACCGCGAGCTCGCTATATTTTACTTGGCGGCGCGATGGCCAATAATGTATTACGAGCGCGTGGTTATGCGATCGGTAATTCTTTATATGACACCAAAGAAGTACGCTTAGCTAAAACTCTAAAGTCAAAAAAAATTATTATCCCCTCTGACGTTATTGTACAACGAGGTAAAAAATATTTGCATATAGAACGGACACAGGTAACTACCAAAGATACTATTGTTGATATCGGTTTAAAAACCGCTCAATCTTATGCCGCTTATATTACCGCGAGTCGGACGATTATGTGGAATGGTCCGATGGGAATATATGAAAAATTACCAAGTCGCAGGGGTACTACCACCATCATTAGAGCCATACAGTCAGCGACGCGTCATGGCGCTTTTTCAGTGGTTGGTGGTGGAGAAACAATTTCTGCTCTTAATATAGTAACGGGACAGAAGAGTGTTGGCTGGGTGTCAACGGGTGGTGGGGCAACTCTAATGTTTTTGAGTGGTAAAAGGTTACCTGGCCTACAAGGTCTTATTATTTCCTAAACCTATGTCGGCCTTAACACAACACGGTCGGCCGCGGCCGGTAGTTCTCATCATCATTGAAGGTCTTGGCGTAGCTACCCATGAACCTGGCAGTGTTATTGCCGAAGCACAATTAAAATATCTACCCGATCTTATTAATCGTTATCCGGCTTTCCCGCTCTCAGCTTCTTTGGCTGATAAGATAACAGGTGGTGAATGTGGTCATCAGATCATTGGTTTAGGCCGACCAGTTTATAATGTCTTACATATCATCAATCAGGCGATTACCAACCAAACTTTTGGTCAACAACTTGCACCAGTGGTAGCTAAACTCACAACCGGTAGTTTGCATCTTATTACGTTATTATCACAAACTAAACAAGAGGCTTCTCAAGCACATCTTGAAGCATTACTAACATGGGCACAAACCGCAGCACCACAGACTCGCGTTTATATTCATGTTTTACTTGACGGTCGTGACAGTGGGCCAAAAGCCGGTAAGCGGATAGTAAGTGAAATAAGTGATCAACAAAATAATCAGATTAAATTTGCCTCTGTTTCTGGTCGTATGTATGGACTTGATATACATAATCAAAAGCATCGTGTACAAAAAACAGTTGAAGCGATTGTTCATGGGGCTGGTAACCAGGCACATAATATCGAACAAGCCTTAGATAATAGTTATGCAAAAAAAATTTATGATGAAGAGTTAGCACCCACGGTTATTATTGATGATGTCGGATTACCGATTGGCATACTTAAACCTCATGACACGGTAATATTTTGTAATACTGATCCAGTAGCAATTCGATCTTTAGCACAAACATTAATTGCGACGGTTTCATCAGCTCATTTTTTTAGTTTAGTGGATTATAATGTTCAGGGGATTACGGCTCTATTTAAACTACCGCCCACCACCTCTCATTCTTTAGGTGAAGTGATAAGTCAGGTTGGTTATCGGCAGTTGCGGCTTTCCGATAGTGAAGGCTATGGACTTGTTACGGCGGCGTTAAATGGTGGTCAGGAAAGAGCCTTGCCGCTTGAAGATCGTCGTTTAGTTTCCAGTCCATTGAGCGATAGATATGCTACGACCGCTCTTACTGTTAATCAAACTATTGCTAAAGAAGCCATCAATGAAATCGTGCAACAAAGATATGACTTTATTGCTATTACTTTTTCCTGCTTAGATCGGGTCGCTCATAGTGGCGATGTTGGTGAAATGATTACCGTGCTTAAGTCATTAGATACAGCTTTAGGAAAAATTATAGTCCCTATTATTGATCAACAAGGCGTGGCTTTACTCGTCGGTAGCCATGGTCTCATTGAAAAAATACATATAGATTCTTCACTGCCTTATCACCAGCATACCAATAACCCTGTACCGTGTATTGTGATTGGCAAACAGTTTGCTGGTTATAGTTTAGGTTTACCGGAAGCTGTTGGTGGAGATTTAAGTACCATACCGACGGTTGGCAGTTTAATTGATGTTGCACCGTCAATTTTAGATCTTATGAAAATACCAATCCCAACGGAAATGATAGGTCATAGTTTTATTAAACAGGCATTACTACCATGAAAAAAATCCTTTCTGCTCTCACGACTCGTACGACCAGCACCATTGCTGGTGCGGCTTTTATTATCGCGATTCTATCCATTGCGAGCCGTCTTCTGGGTGTTATACGCGATCGAATTTTAGCTGGTCATTTTGGCGCCGGGCAAGAGCTTGATATATACTACGCGGCCTTTCGATTACCAGATTTGATTTTTAATCTCTTGGTTTTAGGGGCTTTATCAGCTGGTTTTATTCCCATTTTTTCGAAATTATTATCAGAAGATCAGCGCGTGGCGGCCTGGCGGTTGGCTAACAATATTTTTAATATTCTGGCGCTATTATTACTGGTGGTTTGTGGTGTTGGCATCATCTGCGCTCCGTGGTTAGTATCTTATTTGACCCCTGGTTTTTCGAGTGATGTTACACCACTTTTAGTTCGTTTAACTCGCATCATGTTTTTATCACCGTTACTGCTCGGTCTTTCCAGTATTGTTGGTGGTGTTTTGCAATCAAAGCGAAAGTTTTTTATTTATTCCGTATCGCCGATTTTTTATAATCTTGGTATTATTTTTGGTGCATTAATGTTAACACCTTATTTTGGTCTAGCTGGTTTGGCTTGGGGTGTAGTACTTGGTTCGTTTTTACATCTCTTAATTCAATTACCGACATTATGGCGAACAGGCTTTCGTTATCAGTTAATTGCCGACTGGCGTGACCGTGATACGCGAGCTGTTTTTCGGATGATGTCAGCCCGTACGTTTAGTTTAGCCGTGACACAAATTAATTTGATTATTATTACTATGATTGCTTCAACTTTGCCCGTTGGCGCTCTGTCAGTTTTTAATTTAGCCAACAATCTTCAGTTTGTTCCCATTAGTTTATTTGGTATTTCTTTTGCTTTGGCAGTTTTCCCGTTGTTGTCAGCCACGACTGATATGGAAAAGTTGAAAGCGATATTTTCACGTACTTTTCGGCAGATTTTATTTTTCATTATTCCCTCAACGGTTATTATTTTAGCGTTACGAGCACAAATTGTTCGTTTGATTTTAGGTAGTGGAAAGTTTGATTGGCAAGCTACGCTCTTGACGATTGATGCGTTGGGATTTTTTGCTCTCTCACTATTTGCCCAGGCAACCTTACCCTTACTGAATCGAGTTTTTTTCGCTCGTCAGGATTCACGTACTCCCCTGTATGTTGGTTTAATCGCTGAAGTTGTTAATATATCGTTAGCCTTATGGCTAGCACCGCGACTTGGTGTACCGGGCTTGGCTTTAAGTTTTTCGGCGAGTGCTATTATTAACTTTTTATTATTGTTAATGGTTTTGCGTCGTCGGTATGGTAGTTTAGGCGAACGACAGATTATTATTTCCATTCTTAAATATACCGCGGCTGGTATTTTGGCTGTGATTGCGATTCAAGCCATGAAGTTATTAATCTGGCCTTATGTGAATATGACTCGGTTTTGGGGAGTCTTTATTCAGGCCACTGCGGCCGGTTTGTTTGGCGCCGTCGTTTATCTCAGTGTGTGTTCCTTATTACGTAGTGAAGAATTTATTGAATTTTGGCAGACTCTTAAACAGCGTTTAAGTCGACAGAAATTCGACTTTAAATCAGAGGATCAGAGTGAAGCCAGAGGCGTGTAGAATTAAAATATAAAAGACAAAATTTGAAAATTAAAATAAGAAATGATTTTTTTCTATAAGCTATGTCAAAAAAATTTACGCGGACGATTGAAGATTTTACCTGTGCACATTGCGGCAAAGCTGTTATCGGCAATGGTTACACCAACCATTGCCCGTATTGTTTATACAGTAAACACGTTGATGTTAACCCTGGTGATAG
>CAZLCH010000016.1:0-8686 GCA_964558025.1 uncultured Gammaproteobacteria bacterium
GGCAAGAATGCCAAAGAAGAAAAACAAGCTTCTCTGGCCATTAGAGAAAAGTTTTTGCGCGGTATGGATATTGGTCTTGGGGATGGGATAGTGAAAGCGGAACGAATCAAACATTTACGGGGACGGACGTTTGAGGTGGTACTGCGGCAGGGAAAAAAGCGGCAGATCAGGCGGATGTTTAAGCAACTAGGGTTTCGTGTTATTCGTCTTATTAGGGTACGGATTAATGATATTACACTTGGGAAGTTGAGAAAGGGGCAGTGGGAGTATATGAAGATGCCAAAGACAAAACTTAAAACTTAAAATATGGAGAGATGGCTGAGTGGTTGAAAGCGCTGCTCTCGAAAAGCAGTAAACCTTAACGGGTTTCCAGGGTTCAAATCCCTGTCTCTCCGCTTGGATATCAAAAGTTAATTCTGTAAGAATTCTAAACAGTTGCTTCTACTTCTTATACTCCAAAATATCTCCGGGCTGACATTTCAGTGTTTTGCAAATCGCTTCTAACGTTGATAAGCGAATCGCTTTTGCCTTGCCGTTTTTCAAGATAGAAATATTAGCCATCGTGATGCCGACTTTCTCGGCAAGTTCAGTCACGCTCATCTTTCGCTTTGCCAACATAACGTCGATGTTGATAATGATTGCCATGTTAGTTTTATTATACTGTTAAATCATTCTCGGTTTTCAGCTCCACGGCATTTTGTAAAATCCGCTCAAACATCGCCGCCACCGTAGCAATGACAATCGAGCCAAAGGTAATGAGAACTCCCATAAAAACCCCGCCTGCCGCGTCATCGTTGCCGTGGTTCAACAAGATAATAATTTCTTCCACCACAACAAAGCCGATGATGGTTACCGCACAATATTTTATAGTCCGTAAAGCTTTAACGGCCTCCAAAGAAAATACTTTATTCCGCCCGACATATCCCAATACTTTGATCGCCTGATAGAGTGCAATAAAAAACGGAATTGAGCCCGCGTACACAAGCATCAGGAAGGGATCGTCAAAATATATCTGATAGAGCGTAGTGGCATGTGCGTTCACACCTTCAACGCGAGGTTCCAAAAGCAGGAGCACAAGAGTACCGATGCCGATAAGCACGATCACTACCTGGAGGAATACCGTAGAGCTTCGTTTCATAAGAGGTGATTTATTGATATTAATCATAATTTTATTTTAATTTATTATTTATCGTTTGTCAATATATATTTATCGTTATTTATTATATTTTAATGTAGATAAATATATCTAAAGAATTTATTTTACCAAAGCCCCATGTTATCATAAGGTTATATAATCAATAATATAATCTCACCAATGTTAGCCTCTTACAAAAAATATTTCAGTCATCATTTTCATTTTTCTCATTATTTTGTTATTGGCTTTTTTCTTTTATTTTTTATCCTTGGTTGTTTTTTATTTAACGATTATGGTATCTCGTTTGATGAGCCGCTCCATAGATTTCATGGGATCGTATCGACCAATTATATTTTTGAAAAGTTAATGCCTAGTCAGGTAATATCCGGCTTAGTGCCCCTTCATCAATTTTTTAATAAGTATTATGGCGTTGCCTTTGACACTCCGGCGTATATGTTGGAATTACTTTTTAATATCAACTCAGAAACAGTTGCCATATATTATTTTAAACACTTTTTAACTTTCCTGGTTTTTTTTCTTGGCACAATCTATTTTTATAAAATTATTTATACGGTTTATAAAGATTGGCGGCTCGGTTTGCTTGGTACATTATTTTTAATCATCAGCCCAAGAATTTTTGCTGAATCTTTTTATAATAATAAAGATATTGTTTTGTTAGCGGTTTGTATTATTAGTTTTTATTATTTATTACAATTTTTAGAAAAGAAAACTTATCTGTCGGCCTGTTTGTATGCGCTCACGGCGGCTTTAGCGGTGGGTATTAGAATTCCAGCTATCATTTTGCCGGCTATTGGTTTATTGTTTTATTTTGTTGAGGTTTATTGTCATAGAAAAAATGTTACTCGCCATATACTGATCGGAGCAAGTTTTATTATTTCTTTTGTAGTTTTTACCATTGCTTTTTGGCCAGTACTATGGGAGCATCCCTGGTCTGACTTTAAGGCCGCTTATGATACTATGGCCCGTTTTGCCTGGCCAGGGTCAGTGTTTTATTTTGGTAAACTCATTGAGGGCACTGCTATCCCTTGGCATTATATTCCCGTTTGGATTGCGATTACTACGCCTATTTTTTATTCTTTATTATTTATCAGCGGTGTTATAGCGACTTTTATTAGTTTGATAAAAAAAATAAAAATCCGTCATTATGACAGTGAATTACGTCTTGGCCTTATTTCTATTTTATTATTTTTTATACCCTTAGGAATCGTGATTTTCCTCCATTCGGTTTTATATGATGGTTGGCGGCAGATGTATTTTCTCTATGGACCGTTTTTGTTATTAGCTATTATTGGTTTTGTTACTTTAAGTCGATTACTAACTCATCATCGCCGTTTTCCTTACGGAAAAAATATTTTAATTGGTTTAACTGTAGTTTCATTACTGATCACAGGTACTTGGATGGTTCGTAATCACCCGTTTGAAAATGTTTATTTTAATTTTTTAGTGAGAAATCCCAACAAAACTTTTGAACTTGATTATTGGGGGCTGTCATATCGTCAGGCCTGGGAATATTTGAAAGATACTCCCGGACAACTGGTTGTCAGTGTTCATGAATTTCCTGGCGTTGAAAATATTTTTTTCCTGACCCCAGAAGATCGCACACGCATCACGTTAACTGAGCCAGAAAACGCCGATTATATTATGACCCATTACAAGTATCAACAGGGCAGTTGTTTGTATAGCGACCCGATTAAAATATTCTATGCTGGCCGAGCCGCCATTTTAGGAATTTATAAAGGTCATCAGACATGTAAATCAATCTCAATATAATATTATTATATGAAGCTCAAAGAAATTCTTAAGGCTTTTAACTGGCGTTATGCGGTGAAGATTTTTGATACCAAGAAAAAATTAGCTAAAACTGATCTTAATACCCTCCTCGAGATTGTTCGTCTTTCCCCGTCTTCTTTAGGATTACAGCCATATAAAATTATAATAGTTGAAAATAAAAAATTACGTCAGAAAATCTTTGCTAAAGCCAGTAGTCAACGAAAAATTCTTGAAGCACCTTATTTATTAGTTTTTTGTACTTACAGATCTTATTCTCGTGCTTTTGTTGACTCTTTTATTGATCGATTTATTCACGCAAGAAAACTAAAACCAGAGCAAGCTAAGAGATTACGAACGGCTCGTCAGCAATATATTACTGAAACAAGTTTTAAAGAATTAGATGAGTGGGCCGGTAATCAGACATTTATCGCTCTTGGGGTTTTATTATCAGCCGCGGCAATGGCACGGATTGATGCCGGACCAATGGGTGGTTTTAAACCAAAAGTACTTGATGAGGTTTTAAATTTAAAAAAATATAATCTCCATTCACGGGTATTATGTGCTTTAGGTTATCGCTCAGCTACAGATCCTGAAGCCAAGGCAATAAAGGTCAGGCGAGCTTTATCTGAGTTAGTTATAAAGTTAAAATAATAGCTAATATTAAATAATATTATATTATATTTGTTGACTTTTTATATATAATATGATATAATTGTAATATTAGTATTTTGTTCATTTAAACAATTTTTTAAATTAAATAAAAAGGAGTAGTTGTGAAAAACAGACCACTTAGAGGAATGTTAAAAAACAAACCCCTTACAAGCGTTTATTATTTTGCGCTAATCGTTTTGATAGTTTCGACGCTCGTCATGTATTTTTTTGGGTGTACAAAAAGTCAGATTAGTGACCTAAGGGATATTCCGGTAATAATTCAAGAAAATTACTACCCATTGTCAGAAACAAATAATAAATCCCACCTAACAGCAAAAAAATTAAACGAGAGTTATAAAAAGACCGGTAAAGGACTTGATGACAGAAGATATCAGAAAAAGTATTCTTATGAAGTGAAAATTAATGATGCCGATTTTCGGTGGGAAGTTTATAAAAAGGTTCATCCAGAGGATGTTGTTATCTTTGATGATAACGTTGATAAAATTTTTTATGTGTACACTGATGAGATTGATAACAATATTTTTTCTCCGATTACCTATGCTTATAAATAGATACTAAAATTTAAAACCTCCGAAAGAAGCCTAGCGTCACAGGCTTCTTTTTAATTTTCTTCTACAATGACAACCTCTCTTAATCGGTTTATACTATAAGTATGTTTTTACATACCTATACTCCAACTTCAGTTTTTATTACTATTGGTCCCATATCAGTTTTTTACTATGGTATTGTTATTGCTTTAGCAATTATTGCGGCTTTATATATCACAACTAAGTTAGCTAAAAGACAATCTATCGATTCAGAGACAATTTTTGATATGGCGACATGGCTATTGGTTGGCGGTATTGTTGGTGCACGATTATACGAAGTTATTTTAGAACTACCATACTATCTGAAATCACCACAGGCAATTATTCAAGTTTGGCAGGGCGGTTTAGCGATTCATGGCGCTTTACTCGGAGGATTACTAGCCTTACTTTTTTTTACTCGCAGAAGGAAAATTAACTTTTGGCAACTACTGAGTTTAGCGTTGCCTGGAGTGGCGATTGCACAAGCAATTGGTCGTTGGGGTAACTGGTTTAATCAGGAGTTGTTTGGATTACCGACTAACGTACCCTGGAGTATTCCGATTAGCATTACTAATCGCCCAGCCGGTTTTGAAACCTTTATTTATTTTCACCCGACTTTTTTATATGAATCGCTTGGCTGTTTAGTGATTGGATTAGTATTGTATTATATGGTTAGACAACAGTTTCAAACAAAAGTAATAGTTGGTTATTATGCCTTGCTCTATGGGCTTTTACGCTTTGGCCTTGAGTTTATCAAAATTGACCAGACGCCAGTCGTGGCCGGATTACGTTGGCCACAGGTTATAAGTTTACTATTAATCGGCCTAGGTATCTTTTTACTTAGATCATCACAACCTGTTTTTAAAGCTCATAAAGACTCTTGACAGCCCATTTTTCTTCCACTAAAATAATGATGCTTAGCACTCTATACTATAGACTGCTAATTTTTAATCCTCCATATTAATTAATATTATTTTTATGACTATTAAGCCATTATCTGATTATCTAATTGTTAAGCCATTAACCGAAGATATGGTAACCGCCTCGGGAATTGTTTTGCCAGATACGATTGATAAAGAAAAAGCGGAAAAAGGCGAAGTTATCTTTGTTGGTCCGGGTAAGAAGCTTGAGAATGGAAACCTTTGTCCGCTGGAAGTTAAAGTTGGTGACAAAGTGATGTTTAAAAAGTATGCCCCTGATGAAATTAAGATTGACGGTGTTGAATACTTAGTGATTCGTGAGTCAGATGTCATGCTTATAATAGAGTAAAAATTTTTAACTATTATCTATGTCTAAACAAATTATTTTTAACGAAGAAGCTCGCTCAGCTTTAAAACGAGGCGTTGATCAGTTAGCCAACGCAGTAAAAGTAACCCTTGGACCAAAAGGACGCAATGTTGTTTTGGATAAAGGTTTTGGCGCACCAACTATTACCAAAGATGGCGTTAGTGTGGCCAAAGAAATTGAATTGGAAGATAAGTTTGAAAATATCGGCGCTGAAATGATTAAAGAAGTGGCTTCAAAAACTAATGACTCAGCTGGTGATGGTACCACCACTGCTACCATTCTTGCTCAAGCAATGATTAGCGAAGGTTTGAAATTAGTTGCCGCTGGTATTAATCCGCTTGATATTCGTCAAGGCATTGAAAAAAAAGTGGCGGAAATTGTTGATCACTTAAAAAAGAACTCAAAACAGATTTCAACTAAAGAAGAAATCGCACAGGTTGGTGCGATTAGTGCTAACGATAAGGAAATTGGTGTTATTATTGCCGAAGCTATGGAATCGGTTGGTAAAGAAGGTGTTATTACGGTTGAAGAAGGTCAGTCATTCGGCGTGGAAAAAGAAGTCGTCGAAGGTATGCAGTTTGATAAAGGCTATGTCTCTCATTATATGGTCACCAACACCGAAGCAATGAAAGCAGAAATGTCTGATCCATATATTTTATTGACTGATAAAAAAATTAGCTCAATTCAGGAGGTTTTACCGCTATTAGAAAAAGTGGCGCAATCCGGTCGCAAGGATATTGTTATGATTGCTGAGGAAATCGAGGGTGAAGCTTTGACAACCTTTGTTTTAAATAAATTACGCGGAACGTTTAATGTTTTAGGTATTAAGGCCCCAGGTTTTGGCGATCGTCGTAAAGCAATGTTAGAAGATATTGCGGTTTTAACCGGTGCGCGAGTTATTTCCGAAGAAGTGGGTTTAAAGCTCGAGACCACTGAGTTAACTGATTTGGGCCAGGCACGTAAGGTAACAGCGACGAAAGATAATACTACGATTGTTGATGGATCTGGAACTAAAGAGGCGATTATGGCTCGCGTTGAACAAATTCGTAAGGAGATGGAATTAAGTGATTCTGATTTTGATAAAGAAAAATTACAAGAGCGATTAGCCAAGTTATCTGGCGGGGTAGCGGTGATTAAAGTTGGTGCGGCGACCGAAGTGGAGATGAAAGAAAAGAAAGATCGAATTGAAGATGCCCTACATGCTACTCGTGCCGCCACTGAAGAAGGCGTGGTACCGGGCGGTGGTTTAGCCCTTATGTTGGCTGGAGATGTTGTCAAAGTATTATCTAATGAAAAGATTGGTGATACCAATCCCGGTAATTACATAGTTAGTAAAGCTATTTTAGAGCCTATTAAACAAATTGCTTCTAATGCGGGCGCTGATGGCTCTTTTGTCATCCATAAAATTATTTCTCATAATAATGAAGATAATTTTGGCTATAACGCCGCAACTAATACGTATGAAGATCTAGTCAAAGCCGGAATCATCGATCCAACCAAAGTTGTTCGTTCGGCTTTGGAAAATGCCGCTTCAGCCGCGATTATGTTTTTAACTACCGAAGCAGTCATTACTGATAAACCAGAACCAAAAGATTCTCATAGTCATGGTGCTGGCATGGGCGGAATGAATCCGGGTATGATGGGAATGTAAGTTTTGATTGTTATTATTAATTTGCTATACTAGAAACACAATTTACTAAGGAGGGGCATGAACACGGGGTCAGCCCGTGTTTTTGTATTTATAACTTTTAACTAACTTTATGTCATCAAAAGTTTTCTCCGCCGCAATTATTGGTTTAGAGGCTGAAATTGTTGAAGTTGAAGCCGAAATCGGCGGTGGTGAGCTTGGTTTATTTAAGATCGTTGGTTTACCGGATTTAGCTATTTCTGAATCTCGCGAACGGGTTAGGAGCGCAATTAGAAATTCAGGCATTGAATTTCCTCGTTTAAAAGTTACGGTTAATCTCGCGCCAGCGCATATTCGTAAACAAGGCCCACGCTATGATTTACCGATTGCAATGAGTATTTTAGCCATCTCACATCAGATACCTATTACTGACATAATGAAAACAGCTTTGTTTGTTGGTGAATTAGCTTTGTCAGGTGATGTCCGTCCCATTACCGGTATATTATCAACGGCTTTAGCGGCAAAAAAATATGGTTTTAAGATTTTATTTATCGCCAAAGATAATGCCTCTGAAGCTGCTTTAATTTCAGACTTAATAGTCATTCCGATCAGGTCTTTAAAAGAGCTTATTAAACATTTACAGGGAGTAGTGATTATTCCGCCATTTATCCAAACAAATATAGATAGAACAAGTCATAAAAATAATATTAATTTTGATATGGTGGAGATTCTTGGTCAGGAGCAGGCGAAACGAGCTTTGGAAATCGCCGCGGCCGGCAGTCATAATATTATTCTCTCCGGTCCGCCGGGTTCAGGTAAGACAATTTTAGCTCGTAGTCTTATTTCAATTTTACCCTCACCAACAATGACCGAAGCTCTAGAAATTACCAAGATTCATAGTATTGCTGGAACAGACAATACCGAACAAGGTTTAATACAAAACCGACCATTTCGTTCTCCCCATCATACCGCCTCAGCAGTGGCTTTGGTTGGTGGTGGCTCCTGGCCAAAACCAGGTGAAATTTCTTTAGCTCATCGAGGTATATTATTTCTTGATGAATTTGCCGAGTTTTCTCGACAGGTTTTAGAAAATTTACGACAGCCGTTAGAGGATGGCCATATTACTATCAGTCGTGTGGCTGGTAATTTAATTTTTCCGGCTCGTTTTATGTTAGTAGCGGCGATGAATCCCTGCCCTTGTGGTTATTTTGGTGATAGTGAAAAACAATGCATCTGTTCATTACCGCAAATTATGAATTATCGAAAAAAGATTTCCGGCCCGATCTTAGATAGAATTGATCTTCATATTAACGTGCCGCGAATTCCATTTGCCACCTTAGTTAAGGAAACAGTCGGCGAAGGTTCGGACATAATCAGGCAACGAGTTATGGCCGCTCGCTCCAGACAACTTAGACGCTTTAACCAATCAACCTATATAACAAATTCTGAAATGTCGACCACCACAACGCGTCATTATTGCCAGTTAGACCACGCCGGCAAAGCAATCATGGATCAAGCGGTGACTAAATTACATATTTCGACCAGATCATATTTTCGTCTTTTAAAATTAGCAAGAACAATTGCTGACCTAGAAGCGGTTGAATGTAT
>CAZLCH010000017.1:0-8460 GCA_964558025.1 uncultured Gammaproteobacteria bacterium
AAGCTTACAGCGTCGCCTTCGCAGTGATAATTATCGCTACAAAAAATACTTCGGGATTGATTGTTATGATGAGAAAAATTTTGATTGGGTGTTTGATACGACTAACGTCACTCAAGAAGAAGCCTATCAACAAGTGAAAGTCTATGTTAAAAACAAGCTAGAAAATAAAGTAGAAAGATAGAGTGCTTTTTGCTATACTGAGATATATATTATTATCTAAAAAAAGAGAATTATATGAATATTGCGATTAATGGTTTTGGTCGGATTGGTCGTGCCGCTTTTAAGGCTTTAGTTGGCAGACCAGGGATAAAAATTGTCGCGGTTAATGATTTGACTGATACTAAAACATTAGCTCACTTACTTCAATATGACAGCGTGTATGGTATCTATAGTAAAACCGTTAAAGCCACACCAAAAACTATTATAGTTGATGGTCGTTCGTACCCAGTTTTGGCCGAAAAAGATCCTACTCTCTTACCGTGGAAAAAGTTACAGGTTGATGTTGTGATTGAATCAACTGGTCGTTTTACTGATCGTGCTTCTGCCACTGCGCATATTCAGGCTGGCGCCAAAAAAGTGATTTTATCCGCTCCGGCTAAAAGTGATGATGTTAAAACTTATGTTCTGGGTGTTAATGAAAGTGCAATTAAAAAAAATGACAAAGTTATTTCCATGGCTTCTTGTACCACCAACTGTTTAGCCCCGGTGACTGATATTATTCGTCGGGCTTATGGGATTGAAAAAGCCATCATGACAACAATTCATTCTTATACCGCTGATCAAAACCTAGTTGACGGGCCTCATAAAGACTTGCGACGAGCCCGTGCGGCCGCTTTAAGTATGATTCCAACTACCACTGGTGCCGCGATTGCCGTTACAAAAACTATTCCGGCATTAAATAATCGGTTTGATGGATTATCAGTGCGTGTGCCAACACCAGTGGGATCACTCTGCGACGCGGTCTATATCCTAAAAAAGAAAGTGACTATCGCCAAAGTTAATAGTCTGTTACGCGCGGCCGCACACAAAAAAATGTATAAAGGTATTGTTAGTGTTACGAGCGACCCGTTAGTATCGGCGGATATTGTTGGTAACTCGCACAGCGCGATTGTTGATCTTGATTTAACCACCGTGATTGGCGGCAATCTCTTAAAAGTTGTTTCCTGGTATGATAATGAATGGGGTTATAGCAATCGTTTGGCTGATTTATGTCTGTATCTCAATAAAAAACGATTATTTTAATATAATAATTTTTATATGACATCATCGGAAAAAAAACAATATTTTATTTTTTTAGTCGCCGCTGTAATTGTCAGTGGTGTGATTGGCGGTTTAGCCGGTTTTTTAACAGCTGATTCATTAGCACGGAGCCAAAGTTTCTTACATCGGCTTGAAGACGTAGTATCTGGTAAGTTTGACAGCATGAAACCGACGTTATTAGAAAAAAGTCAGGAAACCCCGACGGTGGCTGTAGTGGAAAAAGTTTCGCCGGCCGTTGTGAGTATTATTGTCTCCAAAGATTTACCGAAATTAAATAATCAAGCGATCTATCCTGATTTTTTTCGTCAATTTCTAGGTGATGATTTTGATCGTTTCTTTAATAATCAAAATCAAAACAGTGGCGAAACCGAAAAACAGGAAATCGGGAGCGGAAGTGGTTTTATCGTGAGCGCTGATGGAGTCGTCATTACCAATCGTCATGTGGTGGCTGATGAAAGCGCTGAATATACGGTTGTCACCAATAAAGGCGATCGTCATGCGGCTAAAGTTTTAGCTCGTGATCCAGTTAATGATTTGGCCGTTTTGAAAATTGAGGGTAGTAATTTTCCAACCTTAAACCTTGGTACCAGCGCCAATCTTAAACCAGGTCAAGACGTTATTGCGATCGGCAATGCCTTGGGTGAGTTCAGTAATACTGTTTCAACGGGTGTTATTTCTGGCTTAGCGCGATCAATCGATGCCTATGGTGGTGGTATGGGTAGTGAGCGTTTGATTGGCTTGATTCAGACTGATGCTTCAATCAACCCAGGAAATTCTGGTGGACCATTACTTGATAGTAACGGCAACGTGATTGGTATTAATGTCGCCGTGGCCCAAGGTGCCCAGGGCATTGGTTTTGCGATTCCAATTGATCAGGTGAAAGCAACTATTGATAGTGTACAAAAAAATGGTCGTTTGGTTCGTCCTTGGCTTGGGGTACGCTATGTTATTATCACGCCCGAGTCTGCTAAAGAAAATAAACTCGCTAAAGATTATGGCGCTTTAGTTATTAAAGGCGATAAAGCCAACGAACCAGCTATTATAACCGATTCACCGGCCGCTAAAGCCGGATTAAAAGAAGGTGATATTATCCTTGAAGTTAATGACCAAAAAATTACCAAAGATAATCCTTTGGCCACCATTATCAGTCGTTCAAAGCCAGGTGATAAGCTAACGCTGAAAGTTTTTCGTGATAACAAAGAAGTAACTATAACGGTGACGCTTGAAGAAGCAAAATCCTAAGTATGATGGAACAGATCTTAAAGCAAACTGAAGATTTGCGCGAGCAAGTCCTAGAAACATGGAGGTTACTTTGACCTTGATCGTAAACAGGCGCAAGTAAATTCGTTGCGGCTAGAAATGGGTCAACCGGATTTTTGGCAAAATCATGAAAAAGCCGTACGTATTGGACAACAAGTCGAAAATTTAGACAAAGAAGTGAGTGCGTGGCAAACATTATTACAAGCAGTGCGACAATTAGAAGAATTAATTGCGCTTGCTTCTGAGCAAAATGATAGTAGTTTTGAAGACGAAGCTCATACTCAATATCATCATCTAAAAAAAGAGTTTGCGGCGCTGGAATTTTTTGTGTTATTTTCCGGGCCGTATGATAGTAACAATGCGATTGTTTCACTCCATGCCGGCACCGGCGGAGTTGATGCCCAGGACTGGACTGAGATGCTGGAGCGGATGTTTTTACGTTTTTGTGAACGACATGGCTGGAAAGTGGAAATTATTGATCGGCTAGTTGGCAATGAAGCCGGGTTAAAAAGTGTTACTTTTAACGTGGTTGGTCGCTATGCCTATGGCTATCTGCGCTCAGAAGCCGGTGTCCATCGTTTAGTGCGAATTTCGCCGTTTGATTCCGAGGGCATGCGTCATACTTCGTTTGCTTTAGTCGAGATATTGCCGGAATTGCCTGATGAGGGTACAGTAGAAATTAAACCCGATGAGGTAAAAATGGAATTTTTTCGCTCTTCAGGGCCGGGTGGGCAAAATGTCAACAAAACTTCGAGCGCCGTACGTTTAATCCATCTTCCGACTGGCATTGTGATTACCACTCAAACAGAGCGTTCACAGCATCAGAATCGTGAACTAGCCATGAAGATGTTACGCGGCAAATTATTACAACTACAACTGGAAAATCGTGCTGAAGAAACCGCCGCCTTAAAGGGTAAACATGAAAAAGCCGCCTGGGGTAAACAAATTCGTTCCTATATTTTACAACCATACCAGTTAGTTAAAGATCACCGTACTGGTTATGAAGAAACCGATGTTACCGCCGTTTTAAATGGAGAGTTAGAAGGTTTTGTTGATGCTTTTTTACGGCAAAAGTCAAAGCAGTAGTTACATTTTACTTAATTTAAAATTAAAAACCCTCTGATGTATTAAGAGGGTTTTTAATATTTAATTTTATGAAGGAGGGAATCGTGCCAAAGGGGCGGATTGTTTTGCTTGCCAGTTTAGGCTTTGTGACTGGCATAAGTATTCTTTCTTTTATTGGCTATATTAGTGAGCTATGGTTTTTTGTTGGGTTCTTGATTAGTCTTGTTTTAGTTTTTATAAGTCAGTATTACAAAAAACTATTATTGACTTATATTATTGTTAGTTTAAGCGGTTTTTTCTTAGCCGGTTGGCGGTATAGTTTAAGTTATCCGGTGATTAATAGCAGTCATATTAGTTATTATAATGGACAGAAAAAAACTTTTAGTGGATTGGTCAGCAAAGAGCCAGTTAGAAAAGACAAAGGATGGCAGTTAACAGTTAAAACTGACTATGGCAAAGTTCTAGTGACAACTGACAATTTTCCCGAATATCATTATGGCGACTTATTGAAAATAACTAGTCTATTGGAAGCGCCGGAGAGCGTTGATTTTCCTTATGATAGATATTTAGCTCGTTATGGAATTTATAGTGTTTGTTACCGACCATTAATTACTTTTATTCAAGGTGGACAGGGTTTTGGTTGGTATAATTGGATTATTACCGTTAAGCAACAGGCTTACAAGATCGCCCAAACTTATGTTCCTGAGCCGGAAGCCTCTCTTGCTTTACCAGTCGTCTTTGGCGGCGGGTCAGAGATTGACGAAGATATTACCGAACAATTTCGTCGTACTGGTTTAACTCATATCATGGCGGTGTCTGGTTTTAATGTCAGTTTGTTGACAGCTTTGTTGGGTTGGGGATTATATAGTTTTGGTTTAAAGCGGAAATTAGTTTTTTATGTGACAAGTTTTTTGATCAGCGGTTATGTGGTGATGGTCGGTGCGCCGGCTTCGGCGACACGAGCCGGGGTGATGAGTATTTTATTGTTAGGTGCTATAACCGTTGGGCGTTTAGTTAGCTTGCCGCGTTCGTTATTACTGGTGGCAGTTTTAACATTATTGGTTAATCCTCGTTTACTACGTGATGATATTGGTTGGCAATTATCGTTTCTAGCTCTACTAGGTTTAATCTATATTCATCCGTTACTGCAGAGGTTAGGCATGAAATTAAGTCACGGAAAAGGAAAATGGTTAATTGAAGGTTTAGCGGCGACGATATCAGCCCAAATCGCGACTGCCCCAGTCATATTTTATAATTTTGGTAATTTTTCCGTGATTGCGCCGATCGCTAATTTGTTAGTTGTCTGGGTCGTGCCGATTTTGACAATAGCAATGATGGTAGCTTTAGCTCTAACAGCTATTTTCCCATCTTTAGGTTTAATCTGTTTTTTGCCGTGTTGGCTGATGGTAAAGTATATTTTTTGGGTGGTACAAGTATTGAGTGGATTGAGTTGGGCCGCGGTGGAGGTATAAATTAAGCTAAAATTAAATAAATTTTGTGATTTTATTTGACTTATTAACTATAATATGATATAATTTAAAATCGGTCATTTTGACTTAGATCCCAATGACTCCGGGATAGGGGTCACAATCGCTCTGGGGCTAATAGCTTAAGAGAAGGAGAAAATTAAAAATGAAATATCCAGATTTCACATTCGGTCGCACTCAAGCATTAATAGATCAATTGGGTGGCTTAGACATCGTCAATAAGATACTGAGCGGTGACTTAAAAGTCAATGTTCAGGGACCAGACTTACAGGTTATTGAAGCGCTTAAAACTCTGTTCGATAAGAACGGCAGAAGAATTCCGTTGAATTTGAAAGCAGCGGTTTGTAATCCTAACAAGGATTACTTCGTTGAACAGCCGTCTATCAACTATAAAGACAGACTGTGTAAAGGGTTTACCAATACTGGTTTGAATGCATTTATGTCTTTGTCAGATTTTTCTGGCAAAACTGAAAAGCTTTTGACTCAACTACGAAACAGTGATCAATTGAAAAATTTGTTGAAAGGCCCGTATCTTCCAATTACTATTCCCAAAACCCATTTAACTGATTTGGGAGCAATGACAGAAGATCTCGTCACCGCAGCCGGTAAATCGTATCAGAACCATTTTTCAAAGCGATTTGGTAAACGTTCTTTCACTAATTACCGTAAAGGTGAATTGGAAAGACAAGTTACCGTTGTTAACGGAAGCAGATATGAACGTGTCGTTGAGAGTATTCAAAAAGAATCAATGGTTGGTATATATTTTCCAACTGTTTTACAAGGATTCTCAGTACACGCTGATGTTGAACAAATGGCCTCTCTTCCGGAAAGCTTTATTCTTTCTGGTTCACTTGATATCGCTATGGCTTTCGCTATGTACCCGGACGTCTTAGGAAGAAACGGCTATACTCCTATTTACGACTGTGCAGCAGTTAACTGGCAGTCTTCTGACTCTTCGTTTTACTTCTACGCTAGCGGCGACGCTGCGGATTTCGGCGGCAGAGGCCTTCTGTCGGTTGCCCGCGCCGACTACTCTGGTGGTCTTCTCTTTGTTGGGTAGTGCGGTCTTTGTATTTTGAATTTTTGGTCTTTATGTTTATATGAGGTATGTATAACACAATTCGTTGTCATACCTCTTTTTTTATTTTTTATTTCCTTCATTACTTTACTTATAGTTAATATTTTTTGTTTCCCCGTTCTCATATCCTTAACAGTCACCTGATTTTTTTTAGCCTCATCTTCTCCGCATAACAAGACAAACGGTATGCCAAGCTTGTTGGCATAATTTAATTGTTTGGCCATTTTAGTAACAGTAGGGTAGATTTCCACATTAATATTATTTTTTCGCAATTCAGCTGCGACTTTAAAACAATAAGGTAATAAATCATCACTAAAGACCACAATCAAGGCTTGGGCTGGAGTCGCCGGTCCAGTTTGTTTTGACTGTAAAGCGGAAAAGAGTCGAGAAACACCGATTGAAGCACCCACCCCAGGTAGCTTTTCTTTGCTGTAATGACTGGTTAGATTATCATAACGTCCGCCTGAACCCACACTGTTTTTTGAGTCAGATAAAAACATTTCAAAGACAACTCCAGTATAGTAATCAAAGCCGCGCGCGATTTTTAAGTCAAAGACAAACTCGGAAGATTTCATACCGCCGGCTTGGAGAAGTTTGTTCAAAGCTGATAGGCGCTTAAGTGCTTCGTTAAAATCATTATTTTCAAGAGAAAATTGATTAAGTTGTTGAGTTACTTCTTTGCTACTACCGTGAATTGAGACTAATTTTATTACTTCTTTACTATCAGCACTAGATAAACCAGACTTTTTTAACTCAGTTTGGATTTCACCGCTAGACAGTTTATCCATTTTATCAACGGCTCGCAGAACTTCAGTGGTATAACGTTGTAATTTTTTAGCTTCTAAAAAACCGGCGATTAGACCGCGGTGGCTAATTTTAAAAACAATTTTTTTTAACCCCAAGGCTTTATAAGCCGAGGAGGCGGCTAATATTACCTCGGCATCAGCCACCATACTGTCACTGCCAATAATATCAACATCACATTGATAAAATTGTCGAAAACGACCGGCTTGTGGTTTTTCCGCACGCCAGACTTCCTGAATTTGATACCGTCGAAAAGGAAAGGCTAATTCATGATAGTGTTCGGCTGTGTAACGAGCAAGAGGAACCGTTAAATCAAACCGCAGAGCATAATCGGTTTCACCTTTGGTAAAGCGGTAGACTTGCTTGGCAGTTTCGCCACCTTCTTTAGCTAATAAAACAGAGGCTAACTCCAGCGCCGAAGTTTCTAAGGGAGTAAAACCGGATCGTTCATAGGCTTGGCGGATAGTGGCGATCATGGCGTCAAAGGCTAACTGATCACGAGGTAATAATTCATTAAAGCCAGGGGGAGTTTTTGGTGTAATCATATAGGTTAATTTTATCGGAAAGACAGTATTTTCGCAATTATTCAGGCTTGCCAAAAGCCTAAAAATTACTGTAAAGTAAGGGTAAGACTATGACTGAATTAGCTAAAGCCTATAATCCGGCTGACCATGAAAGTACTATTCAACGTCTCTGGGAAGAGTCGGGTTTTTTTAATCCAGATAATTTACCCATAGCTAATGATGCTCAATCTTATACTATTATTTTGCCCCCTCCGAACGTCACTGACCGACTTCATTTGGGTCATGCGGCCATGTTGGCCATTCAAGATTTATTGATTCGCTTTCATCGTATGCAGGGTTATCGGACATTATGGCTTCCGGGTACTGATCATGCCGCGATTGCCACGCAAGCTGTAGTAGAGCGAAAAATATATCAAGAAGAAGGCAAAACTCGACATGATCTTGGTCGTGAAGAATTTTTAAAGCGAGTAATGGCTTTTGCTTTAGAAAATCAGAAAACTATACTAGATCAGATAAAGACCTTTGGTGCTTCGCTTGATTGGTCACGTTTAGCTTTTACCCTTGATGAGCAACGTCAAACCGCTGTTCGCCAGATGTTTGTTGATATGTATGAAGCCGGAGCGATTTACCGCGGTGAGCGGATTGTTAATTGGTGTCCGCATTGTCAGTCAACTTTGGCAGATGATGAAGTGGAATATAAAGAAGAAAAAACCAAATTTTATTATTTAAAATATGGTCCGGTCATTATTGCCACGGTTAGACCCGAAACAAAATTTGCCGATAAGGTAATTATTGTTCATCCGGAAGATGAGCGGTATAGGTCTTTAATTGGACAGAAGTTCATGGTGCCGTGGATTGAGGGGGAGATTGAAGCCCAGGTCATTGCTGATGAATCAGCGGATCCAAATTTAGGTACTGGTGCCATGACTATTACCCCAGCCCATAGTTTTGTTGATTTTGAATTGGCGCAAAAATATAATTT
>CAZLCH010000018.1:0-8129 GCA_964558025.1 uncultured Gammaproteobacteria bacterium
ATTTCTCAGGGATGTCTATGATATTTTTGTCCGCAATGCCTTCCCGTTTTTAAAAACGATTGGCATTGGTATCTTTGGTGTTTTCTCAACTTTTTTGTGCGTGGTAAGTTTTACGCCAAAAATGTGGTTCGCTTCTGAGGATCTCGTTGATCAGATTCCGATTTTTTCTGGTTTTGCTACTTTCATAATAATGCTTTATTTCCGTCTTAACTGGGAATCAGTTAAGATCGAATATAATGGATTACATGAAAGATATTTAGGTTGGATCAATAGTCGAAGTAACTTCCAAAAATTTTTAGTTTCAATTCCACTGAGTTTTTCATTATCAATCATCCAGTTTCTAATGATTATGATAATGAAAAATTTTACCCATCTTTCAAAGCCTGTGATGGCGGATACTACATTAGCAGTAGTGATTTTTATTAATTTCTTTATGATGCGAATATATCTCTTTGATTATCGAAAAAATGATTATTTTTTTCAAATCGTATCATATGTTACAATTTCCGCTTTCGCTCTCCTTATTAACTATCTTGCAGTTGACTTTCTTGATGTTCATAATTTTTGGGTTTTCCAGCCAGTTGGAGAGCTCTTATCAATATTTTTTGATAGAACTGTCGTTATTCAATTTATTGCCAGTGCCTGTCTCGGATGGTTGTCCTATAAAGGGCATGAAAAAATCACATTTAGAAAATAAACGCCTTTTTAGCTCAAACTTTATTCTCGGATTTATACAATCCGAGAATTTTTTTATTAATAATTTTTTTCTGCCGATATTTTTACTTTGCTGTTTACGCGTGCTATACTACCGCCATTATGAAGACTATTTCTTGGCCTATTATTGGACAATCAAAGGCAAAGGTTTTTTTTGAACATCTGCTTACCTATGAGCAAAAACAACCAGGGAGTTTGGGTGGTACCTATATTTTAAGCGGACCAGAAGGTAGTGGCAAAACAACTATCTTAGAAAGTTTTTTTGAGAAACTTGGCGTAATTTCAAAGACCCATGTTAGCCGCTATGAAGTTGTCCATTTGGATTTACTGGAAGGCAAAAAAGAAATTGGCGTTAGTCAGGTTCGTACGTTTAATAGCGAAATTGCGCTTAGTTCGTTTGGAAATGGTTATCGGTTAGGTGTTATTACTGGAGCAGAGCGTTTAAACAGTGAGGCCGGTAACGCTTTACTCAAAACACTGGAAGAGGCTCACGAGGGAGTAATGATTTTTATTATTACTCGTTCAGTTGACCATCTACCAAAAACAATTACTTCACGGGCACAGATTATTAATTTTACATTAGTAGCAACTGACAGTATTTATGAATGGTTGGTGGAAAAACATACAGTTAGTCGACCACAAGCGAGACAATTAGCCGCTTTAGTGCAAGGTCAGCCAGGCCGAGCCCTACGCTTAGCTCATGAACGTGGTGAGATAGAGACTGAGCTGGCACCAATACGTTATTTTTATGAGTTATTTTCCTTACCTTTAGGCCAGCGTTTCAAAATCGTTGAAAAATTACTTGGTAATCTTAAGGGCCAGGCTTTAGTCGAACAGACGAGTTTTCTTATCCAACAATGGCGACTTGGACTACGCGATATTCGACTACTACATCTACAGCAACCTGATATGTTGATTTATAACGCACTTGAAACTGAGTTACGATTATGTGCCAAACGTTTATCAATCCGTGAAACCCGTCGACTTGATAACCTGCTACAGATAGCGATGAAATATCTCTCAGCTAATGTTAATCCAAAGTTAGTGGTTGAGCAGATAGTCTTAAATGTAGTATAATTAAAGTCAGATATGAATATTTTTAGTCTTTATATATGAAAAAAATTATAAGTTGTTTATTATTTTTAGTTGTCTTAGTGCTCACTGGCTGTACAATTAATATTGGTGGTAAAACATCAACTTCAAAAGCACCTGACGGCGGTGTCTATAAATCTTTGACTAGTGGCTCAACCTGGCAAAATAAATCATTAATCCCAACTAATACCGGTAAACCAAACACCATTGCTAATTTTGGCACTAACGCTTTTGTAATGGACCCGAGCGATACTAACGCTTTTTATTTTGCCGTGGCTGAAGGCGGGGTCGCCTATACCTATGATGCCGGGGAAAATTGGTATGAAATGCCGGCTTTGCGCAGTATGATTGTGACTAATATTGCGGTTGACCCGGCGGCCAAATGTATATTATACGCTTCAACCCTTAACCGTTTATTAAAAAGTCTTGATTGCGGTCGCACCTGGACACAGAGTTATTTTGATAATGATTTAAGCGTCGCAGTTACCGCCTTGGCGATTGATCATTATGATTCAAAAATTATTTATATTGGCACTTCTCGTGGAGAAATTATCCAATCACTTGATGCGGGTAAAAGTTGGCAGACACTTAATCGCTTTGAAAGCAATATTAAAAAAATAGTGATTGCGCCGGCTGATAGTCGTTTATTATTTGTTGCGACCGAAGGTAAGGGGCCATTTCGTTCCCAGGATAAGGGTGCTACCTGGGTCAGCCTGTTGCCTAATTTAAAAGATTTTCAGGATAATAAAAAATTTCGTGATCTTTTTGTTTCAACCGTGCAACCAGGTTTTATATTACTCGCCACTAAATACGGTTTAATCAAATCAATTAATAATGGCGATGATTGGATGGCGTTACAACTTATCACGCCTGAGTCTGAAGCGACGATCAATTCGGTTATCACTAACCCAACCAAGGTTGATGAAATTTATTATGTGACCAATACCACTTTTTATAGTTCCGTTGATGGCGGTGCTAACTGGTCAACCAAAAAATTACCCTCAAGTCGGGGTGGCGCGATCTTATTGAGCGATCCCAGCAACCCCAAAACAATGTATTTGACACTACAGCCGATTAAGAAATAGAATGTAGTGATACTATGAATACTTATCTACAAGCTCATTCCGGTCAGTTTGCGCAAACAATTACTTTTTTTGAAAAAGATATTGCGGCTTTGCGCACCGGTCGCGCTAATCCGGCGATCCTTGAAGGCATCGAGGTTGAAGCCTATGACTCGAAAATGGCCATTAACGCCGTGGGCAATATCGCCGTGGCTGATGGTCGCAGTTTAACGATCACTCCCTGGGATAAATCAATTTTAAAAGAAATTGAAAAAGCGCTGGTTGCGGCTGATCTTGGCGTTGGCGTTGTTAACGAAGGTGACAAACTACGTCTGTCTGTACCGCAGTTGACGGAAGAGAACCGCAAAGACTTGGTTAAAAAGCTGAACGCTAAGCTTGAAGAAGCGCGGATCGCAGTTCGACAGATTCGTGATGAAATTAAACAAGCGATTGAAAAAGCTTTTGACGCCAAAGAGATGAGCGAAGATGATAAATTTCGTTTTATCAAAGAACTTGATGAATATGTGACTGAACGAAACGAACAACTCAAAACAATTCGCGATCATAAAGAAAAAGATATTATGACAATCTAATCTATGTTTATTACGATTATTTCTTTCCTCATCATTTTAGGGGTTTTAGTCTTTGTCCATGAACTTGGGCATTTTTTAGCGGCTCGTCGATTTGGCGCGACAGCGGAAGAATTTGGTCTTGGCTTTCCGCCTCGTTTATTTGCTTTTTATAAATCTTCTGACGGCAGTTGGAAAAGAAAATGGGGAAAAGCGCCCGTGACTGATGCGATTGATACTGTCTATTCGTTGAATATCGTCCCCTTGGGCGGATTTGTTAAAATAAAAGGTGAAGATGGTCAGGATCGAATCGATGCTCGTAGCTTTGCTAGTAAAGCCGCTTGGAAACGGGCGATTATACTCTCGGCCGGAGTTATTATGAATGTTATTTTAGCGGCGGTTATTTTTTCTTTTATTTTGGGTTCAGGGGTTGATCAATCAATTGATGAGTTACCGCTCGAGGGAGCGATTGTCAAAGATCGTCGGGTTGAGATTATTTCAGTCAGTGAAGCCTCACCGGCGGCTCAAGCTGGTTTGCAGGCCGGTGACAGGATTATCGCCGTTGATAACCAGCCAGCCGAGAATGTTACTTTTTTACAGAATTTCGTGGCTGACAAAACCGGACAAAAAATTACCTATACCATTAAACGCGCCAATACCGAACTGACAAAAGATATTACTCCGGTGACACTTGAAGCCACTGGCAAAGGTGGAATTGGTATAGTTATTTCTGAAATGGCCTTTGTTCGTTTTCCGTGGTACTTAGCTTTGTTTGAAGGCATAAAAACTACCGGCTTTTTTATCTGGGCCATTATTGTTGGTTTATATGAATTGTTAGCGCGTTTATTTACCGGCGGTGGTGTCGGCGCCGATGTTGCGGGACCGGTTGGTATTGCGGTTTTGACTGGTCAGGTGGCGAAAATGGGTATTATGTATCTTTTTCAGTTTGCCGCTCTTCTATCATTAAATTTAGCGGTGATTAATATTTTGCCTTTTCCGGCTTTAGACGGTGGCCGACTACTCTTTTTGATCATTGAAAAGATTAAAGGCCGACCAATTAAGCAAAAAACCGAAGCTTTGATTCATAACCTAGGCTTTTTATTTTTAATTGCTTTAGTTATTCTCGTGACGTTTAAAGATATTGCTAAATTATTTCATTAATTTTTCTATGAATTTTTCCTTGAAAGCCACTAATTTGGAATTAACCGCCGCGATTCGCGCGTATGTTGAAAAAAAGATCACCATGATTGAAAAATATTTAGGCGGACGAGAAGTTATTAACTGTGAAGTTGAAGTTGAGCTTATGACGCGTCACCATCACAAAGGTGAAATTTTCCGCGCCGAAGTGAACCTACATTTACCCGGTGATACTCTCCGAGTTGAACGTACGGCGGCTGATTTGTATAAGGCGATTGATAGTATGAAAGATCATCTGTCTGAATTGATTACACGCAGTAAAGAAAAGCGGTTAGCCAAAAGACGAGTACGAGAAAGATAAGAATTTAGCTTGATTTTTTCGAGAAAATTTATTATACTAGACAGGTTATGATATGGGGGTACAACCTCCATTTCTCTTTATGTTTTAAGTTTTTATGGCGTTATTACGTAAGATATTTGGCGATCCTAATGAGCGTGTTGTCCGCTCATATCGTCCACTACTGGGAAAAATTAATGAACTAGAGGAAGCTTACAAAGCTTTGTCAGATAGTGCTTTGCGCGAAAAAACATTAGAGTTTCGCAAAAAATTAGGTGTGACAGTTGATCTGGAAAAGGGCCTAATACAAAGTCTTGAGTATGAAGCGCAAAAGACAATTTTAGAAGAGTTATTACCAGAAGCTTTTGCGGCGATTCGTGAAGCCAGTCGTCGCGTGACTGGCCAGCGTCATTATGATGTTCAGCTCATCGGCGGTATTATTCTGCACCAAGGTCAGATTGCGGAAATGAAAACCGGTGAAGGTAAGACGCTGGTGGCGACAGCGCCATTGTATCTAAATGCTTTAGCTGGTCGCGGAGTTCATCTGGTGACTGTTAACGATTATTTGTCACGAGTTGGTGCTGGTTGGATGGCACCGGTGTATGCCGCTCTAGGTTTAAGCACTGGTGTTATCATTCATGATCAGGCCTTAGTTTACGATCCGGAACATAATGATGAAGAGCAGTTTGATCCTCGTTTGCGTCATTTTCGCGTGGTACCACGCAAGGAAGCCTACCAATGCGATATTCTCTATGGCACAAATAATGAATTTGGTTTTGATTACCTGCGCGACAACATGGTGCAGAAAGAAGCCGACAAAGTTCAGCGTGATTTACATTATGCGATTGTTGACGAAGTTGACTCAATTTTAATTGATGAAGCGCGTACGCCGTTGATTATTAGTGCACCAGCCGAGGAATCAACCGATCGCTACTATACCTTTGCGGAATTAGTTGAGCGTTTACAGGCTGAGGAAGATTATAATGTTGATGAAAAATTGCGATCAAGCACATTAACTGAAGCCGGACTAGCCAAAATGGAAGATTGGTTGGGGATTGAAAATATTTATGCTGAGGGTGGTATTCGCGAAGTTCATCACCTTGAACAAGCCTTAAAAGCGCGCGTGCTCTTTAAACGCGATAAAGACTATGTGGTGCGTGACGGCGAAGTGGTGATTGTTGATGAGTTCACCGGTCGCCTGATGTTTGGTCGCCGCTATAGCGAAGGTCTACACCAGGCGATTGAAGCCAAAGAAGGGGTAAAAATTCAGCGTGAAAGCCGAACACTGGCGACGATTACTTTTCAAAATTATTTTCGTATGTTTAAGAAGCTGGCCGGTATGACTGGTACAGCTTTAACCGAAGCAGAGGAATTCTTTAAAATTTATCATCTGGAAACAGTCGCGGTGCCAACCCATCGCCCAACCGTTCGTACTGATCATAACGATTTGATTTATGCGACAGAAAACGGTAAATATCAGGCAGTCATTAAGGAAATTAAAGAAAAAAATAGTACTGGTCAGCCAGTTCTGGTCGGTACAATTTCGATTGAAAAAAATGAATACTTAGCGGCACTACTGGAGCGCGAAGGTATCCAAGCGCAAGTTTTAAACGCCAAACAACATGAAAAAGAAGCTTCAATCATTGCCCAGGCCGGTAAAGAAGGTTTGGTAACCATCGCGACAAACATGGCTGGTCGTGGCGTTGACATTATCTTAGGCGGAACACCGTTTGATCAGGCGGCGTATGAAAAGGTGGTTAGCCTTGGTGGTCTACACGTGATTGGTACTGAGCGACACGAAGCTCGTCGTATTGATAACCAGTTACGTGGTCGTGCCGGTCGTCAGGGTGACCCGGGTTCAAGCCGCTTTTTTGTTTCGATGGAAGATGATTTGATGAGAATCTTCGGCGGTGATCGCATGAAGAATTTGATGAAGACCTTGAAACTGCCGGAAGATACACCGATTGAAAACAAAATTGTTTCTAAATCGATTGAATCAGCCCAGAAGCGGGTTGAAGGCAACAACTTTGATATTAGAAAACATTTAGTTGAGTATGATGACGTGATTAACAAACATCGCTTGGCAATTTATACTCGTCGGGCGGAAATTTTGCGTTTAGCGGAAAAAAACGAACGCGGTGAAATCGCCGAAGGTGATCGGTCAGTCAAAGATATTATTATGAGCATGGTTGAGCATGAAATCGAGCAGATTATCTCAGCCCATACTGATGCTGATTCTGCGCTTGATTGGAATATTAAAGAAATTAAGGAAGCCGTGGCGACAATTTTTCCCCTTGAAGCTGATTTTGAAACTTCACTTAAAACCCTGACTGATGATGCTTCGAAGTTGGATAAAGTTCATTTACGTACGGAGTTAATTGAGCATCTGGTTGGGTTGGCAACCTCGACGTATGAGAAGATGGTGAAACTGGCGACGGAAGCTGGCTTTAACTGGGCTGAAGTTGAACGTTCAGTTCTGCTACGTTCAGTAGACATGCTTTGGATGGATCACCTCGAAACAATGGATTATATGCGTCGGGGTATTGGTTTACGTGGCTATGGTCAGCGTGATCCGCTCGTTGAGTACAAAAAAGAAGCCTATCGCTTGTTTAATGAACTGAACAGTTTAATTGAGAAACAGGTTGTCTATTCAATTTATAAAATTGGCGGCCTGCAGGAATTTACTATGCCTTCGGTTAATTTAAAAAATATTTCTGTTACCGCACCAGCTAAAGAAATGAGTAGAGGTGGAAGTGCGGCCGTAACGCAGGTGTATGCTGAACGAGGTTTAAAAGACGAGGCTGGCAACAAAGTTGGGCGTAATGATCTTTGTCCATGTGGGAGTGGGAAGAAGTATAAGAAGTGCGGGATGTTACATACGGACGAGCACGAGAGGTTGATGAGTTGAAAATAAAGGTAAAATCTATTTTGATTATTGGTAATAAAAGTTTACAATAGTATTATGTCAACGACCTCCTCCAACAAAAATCTCCACAAAGCCAATAAAGCCAAAAAGGACGAATTTTATACACAGTTGGCCGATATCCAAAACGAATTAAAACACTATAAAGATCAATTTCGGGGCAAGATTGTTTTCTGTAACTGCGATGACCCGTACGAAAGTAATTTTTTTAAGTATTTTGCCGCTAATTTTAACTATCTTAAACTAAAAAAATTATTAGCTACGAGTTATACGAAATCTCCGATAGCCGGTACCCA
>CAZLCH010000019.1:0-7998 GCA_964558025.1 uncultured Gammaproteobacteria bacterium
ATGAGCAATATTTCGTAGATGCCAATACGACCAAGATAGCCAATATGGTTACATTTCTCACAACCTTGGGCCTTATATACCGTGGGAATGGTTTTTGGTACATCAACTCCGGCGACAGGACTGATCACCGCCAGAATTTTTTTGATTTTTTCTGTATCTTCAGGCGTCAGTTCCTGAGCTGTTTTACAATCCGGGCAGAGTCTTCTGACTAATCGTTGACCAATAATGGCATTAACGGCTGGGCTTAGTAAGTACGGCTTAATACCAAGATCCAGTAAACGCGGAATTGCGCTGGCGGCATCGTTGGTATGAACAGTTGAAAGAACAAGATGACCAGTTAAGGCCGCACGAATACCAATTTCGGCTGTTTCTAAATCGCGCATTTCTCCCACCATGACAATATCAGGATCTTGTCGTAAAACCGAGCGTAGTCCGGAGGAAAATGTAAAACCACTAGCCTCGTTAACTTGACTTTGGTTAATGTTCTCCAGCTGATATTCAATTGGGTCTTCGAGGGTAATTATTTTTGTACCCGGTTTATTTAAATAATTAAGCGTGGCATACAAGGTAGTAGTTTTACCAGCACCGGTCGGACCAGTCACCAAAACAAGACCGTTTGGTTTTATCACTTCAGCTTTAAGTTTTTCTAAAGCTTGCTCTGAAAGTCCCAGTGTATCAAAAGACAGTTTAATCGCACTGGCATGAAGTAGTCGCATGACCACGCTTTCACCAAAGGCTGTTGGTAAAAACGAAGAGCGGACGGCAATTTCTTCACTTGAAGTAAAAATAGTAAAGCGACCTTCTTGCGGCTTATTATCAATATTGATTTTTACTTTTGACAGCACCTTGAGGCGAGAAATAATTTGGTGCCAGCGGTCTTTTTCAATCGTAGCGGCTGGCTGAAGGACACCATCAACTCGTAAACGAATAATAACGCTATGTTCTTCGGCTTCAATATGAACATCGCTGGAATTAAGTTTCAAAGCGGTCGCAATCAACAAGACAATGACATCGCTCATGTTTACTTCTTTGATTTTTGCGGCGAGGTTTTCAAAACTATTAACTTCACTTTCAAATTTTTTTAAATTAGCTTCAGTGATTTCGACGCCTTCCACCGTAGGGATAAATTTAGGTAAGTTTTTATACAGTAGTAAAGCGTGTTCTAAGCTTGGTGCCGAAGCCAAATATACTTCACCATTATCAGTAAATAGACTTTTCTTTAATTCTCGTAGTTTATTTTGTGCCTCTGTTCCTAAAGGATTGGTTGAGGCTAAGCGAAAACTACCGTTATTATAAAAGAAACAGATAAGTCCAAGCTGATGAGCCTCTTCCTCAGGGATGAGTTGTAAAGCTTCATGGCTAATCGGAAAATTTATCAGGTTGATATAGTGTACGCCAATCGAAGCCGCTTTAGCCGAGGTAACTCGCTCCAAATCATGCTCTTGAATCTCCTTTTGTTTTTTTTCAAATTGACCGGTAAAGCTACCTTCATCAGCTATTTTTTCATTACCAGGCAATAAATCTTCGATTGATTGAACATCATCGCTCATATAGGTTCTATAATATCATTTTATAGTGCTTAATTCAATTAGATTGAGGTAAAAAATTGTGCTATTATATAAGGAGAAACATTGATTTTTGATTTGTTTTATTATGAAAAGATTATTTAAACGTTCACTCCCAACAACTGATCAAGTTGATGATGTTTTAGTGACTCAATCAACTGATATGGCAGAAGAGTGGCCAGGTCTTGATGAAGAAGAAGGGCAACTGGCGCTTGATGTTTATCAAACCGATGAAGCAGTAATTATTAAATCAACCATTGCTGGCGCCGAACCGTCTGATATTGAAATTTCCTTAGCTGAGGGCATGCTGACTATCAAAGGTCGCCGTGAATCATCTGAACAAGTATCGGCCGATTCATATATGTATCGTGAATGTTATTGGGGTCGTTTTTCACGCTCAATTATTTTGCCGATTGAAGTAAGGAGTGATAAGGTGTCGGCCTCACTACATAATGGTGTTTTAACCATTAGGTTACCAAAAATACGACGTCTAAAATCAACCACCATTAAAGTTGATGATGAGGATTAATATGAATATACAATTGACTATTAAAGAAAAAACGGCCACCGCTATTATAGCGGTCGATACCGCCGGTCATGAGTATACTCTTCCTCTAGAAATTTTACCTCAGGCGGTGGTCGGAGATACGTGCTGGTTAGCCATTTCCAAGTCAGAATTAAAAACAACCGATTCCAAAGAAATTTTAAATGAATTGTTGCATTAGTAGTTCTGTTGTAAGGTTATGAAATATTTTTCCTCCATCCCTCGATGGGTAATCGTTACGGCCACTAGTTTGTTCGCTGTTATTTTTTTAGCAGTGGTTGGTTTTATTTTTCTAAATTCGAGCTACCATAATCGAATTTACCCTGGCGTGAAAGTAGCCGGTATGAATATGAGTGGATTAACTGTTAGTGAAGCTCGTGAAAAGATAGAAAAAAAAATCAGTGATTTTGACTCAGGTTTAGAAATTACTTTTCAGGATAAAACAACTGTTATTGGCGGTCATACATTTGCCACTAATCCCGAAATCGCCAATCCAACAGTAGTCTTTGATCCTGGTAGTACTGTTGAACATGCGTTGGCGGTTGGTCGCCGCGGCAATATTTTTAATAAAGTCTATGATCAACTAAGAGTTTATTTGAGCTCAGAGCATATTCCCCTGACGGTTTTTGTTGATCGTTTTCGTGTTACCGAAGAACTGAAGAGTAATTTTTCTTCCTTAGAAAAACCATCAGCTAATGCCCATCTAATATTTAATGGTAATAATGATATAGAGGTTATTGACGGTACGATTGGCGTTGAATTTGATTATGAATTAGCTTTAAATACAATTATTAGTCGTTTTGAACAGGGTAATCCCTCCATGATAGTTATGAGCGCCAAGACGATTTATCCCGAAGTTATGACGGCTGAGGTAGCGGACATTAAAGATCAGGTTAATCAATTTTTAGCCTTACCGCCCTTGACTCTGACGGCTGATAAGAAAAATTGGACCATCACTCCCGCTACCATGAAATCATGGCTTGAATTGGGTAAAATTAATTCAGCTACTAAAGTCCGTTTTTCTAAAACGGCGATTGAAGATTATATTAAAAAAAATATTGCGCCTGAACTTGAAGTTGAAGCCATGTCCCCTCGTCTCGAAATTACTAATGGTCGGGCGGCTATTTGGCAATCAGGTCAAGACGGAGTAAAAATTGATAATGAAGCGACCAGTAAAGCGATTATGGAATGGTCAATGAACCCTTCTCATCAAATCGAAAACAAATTAGCGATTGTCACGCAAGTAACTGTTAATTCCGAAGTTAATGAAGACGCGCAGAATCTCGGCCTACAAGAAATTATTGGTACTGGCGTTTCTAATTTTTCCGGTTCGCCAAAAAATCGTCGTCATAATATTAAAACCGGTGCCATGGCGCTTCACGGTTTATTAATTAAACCTGATGAAGAGTTTTCCTTATTAAAAGCTTTGGGTGAAATTGATGCTCAGAGCGGTTATCTGCCGGAATTAGTTATTAAGGAAAATAAAACCACCCCTGAATATGGAGGCGGTTTATGTCAGATTGGTACAACTATGTTTCGCGCGACCTTTAACTCTGGCTTACCAGTCACTCAACGTCGTAATCATTCTTATCGTGTTGTTTACTATGAACCAGCTGGTACTGATGCGACGATTTATGATCCAGCGCCTGACTTTCGTTTTATTAATGATACCGGGCATTATATTTTAATTCAGGCACGCATCGGTGAAAATGATTTAGCCTTTGATTTTTGGGGAACAAAAGATGGTCGTACGGCTGAAGCGAGTAAACCAGTAATTTATAATATTGTGCAACCGCCGCCAACTAAAACTATTGAGACAACCGACCTTGCCCCCGGTGAAAAGAAATGTACAGAAAAAGCGCACGCCGGCGCTGATGCTTACTTTGATTATAAAGTTACCTATTCTAATGGTGAAATCAAAGAAAAACGATTTTCTTCCCATTATGTGCCTTGGCAGGCAGTATGTCTGGTTGGTGTTAAAGAATTAACCCCCACGCCAGCAGAGCCACCTTTTCCAACCGGAACTATTACACCCTTAGTTACTCCCTCTCATCAATAAAATAGTTTTTACCAAACAAAAAAGCTCAACTTGAGCGGGTAGGCAAGAAATTTTCATCAGAAAAAATCTAGTCGAAACCGGATTATTGCTGACGAAGAAATCCCCATGCTTGTCGTGCCTAGCCCGCTTAAATTGAGCTTGATTTGTACCTATATATAGGTGATTGTAAAGGTTTTATTACTCTTTAAGAGTAATTTAAGAGTATAGCACAGTCGTTTAGAAAAGTCAAGATTAGATAAGTTTTTATCTAAAAAAATGGCTAATATTAAATACAAAAAATAAAAAAACCGTAATTTATTAGGGTTTTTTAAGAAAATATTCATATAAAAAGAAAAAGGACTGAAAGAGGTTGGATCTCTAACAGTCCTGAAAATAGATTAGCGTGTAGGTTATAACAGCTCGTTAAGTCCTTGCACTCCTAATCTGTTTTAACAGTATAATATACAACTGTTGTTTTGTAAATTTTTAAATTTTTACTAATCCTTTTTATTAACTGATCGCAGACTACCAATAGTTTTGGCAAGTTGCTGAAGCTCAGTTTGGATTTGTTCTAGGGTTTTTATCTGCTGTCGTTCATGGGTTTCGCTTTCTTTCTCATCTTCAACGATATCATCAACGTCCTCTTGAATCTCGTCGACATCTTCCTGAATATCGTCAATATCTTTTTGAATTTCATCAATATCTTCCTCAACTTCAGCTAAACTCTGGGTATTTTGGTTAACAGTCATTTGAATAAAAATAGCCAGATAAATAGCTTCAAGTGAAACAATCGTTGTTAGGATGAGTAAGAGCGTGTTCCAATCAGCTCCGCCAAAACCGAGAACAGCGAAAAAGATAAAGATGAGTGAATGAATAATGATTGATTCAACCGAGCCAATTTTTTTGGTAATATTCAAAGCTCCCTTTTCAAACAAGGCGGCCGCTTTTATTTTTTTATGTTTTAATTTTGTAGAGCGAGAAGGCATAGTCAAAAAATCAAGTAAGGATACGTAATATCAACTATTATTATATCACATTTACCCTCAATGAAATTTTTTGTTGACAAATTTTGAGAATATGTTATAAATAATTTTATTACATTAAAAAATAATTTATCTAATTTTAACTTTCGGTTTATTCCGGAGACAGTGAAAGGAGTTATCATGCAACAGCTTTTTGATATCCCTGATACCTGCGTACGAGGTATTTTTAATCATAGCTCAGGGTTATTTGGGATAAACCCAGAAGTTACTGATTTACTAAATAAAATTCAAAAACAATGGTTTACGTTTGTTCATGAAGATAAAAAGTACAAAAAACTTTTTTCAATTAGGCATGAACGAGGTTGGATCAACAACCAAAAAAAACATAAACGATCAGATCGAAATATTCATGATCTAGAAGAATGTTTTTACTTTAATCCGAGATACTTAAAACGTCTACAAACCAAGGGAGTTGATTACAAGCGCTACCGGTCTTTTTTTAATAATCTTCTCAAGTTATATACAATTTGTTATATAGCCACTTTTGAGTTAGCTATAAGAATTAATCGACGCTTGCCGGGTAAAGATATTTTGGCAAAAGTAAAAAAAGCTAAAAACGATCATACTATCAGGCTATTATTTTATCCCAAGCAAAGGGGTATACCTAAAACCAGCTTTGATACAAATTTTTTAACCCTTGCTTTGTTAGAGACGTTTAATAGTTTATGTTTTGGTCTTGAACTTGAAGAGAAATATCAAGAGGAATATGTGTATAAGAAAAACCAAGTCCTTTGCATCGTTGGTGGAAAATTTGACCACATCACGAAGGGCAACGTAGAAATGAAAGGCTACGGCGTGAAGGGGTCAGGAATTTCCATTGCCTTTCTCTGCCATATTCCCTTACATAAAAATATTATTCAAGATCATATCAAACAAAAGAAGTAGATAATACTAAAAATCCTTGTTGAATAATTAGGCAAGGGTTTTTTTCATTAGGAATCTTTTTCGTTCTTGGTTCGATAATCGTTCAATCGCGTAACGCAACATAGTGCGAGGCATAATTTCAGCATGGTTTTTTAAAAAAGATCGTAACGCCGGCAAAGAAGCGCGCTTACCAACTTCACGCAACATCCAGCCAGTGGCTTTATGAATTAAATCATGCTGATCGTTTAATAGTTTTTTAGCGAGGTGGATGGTTGGTTGATGTTGACCCTTTTTAATAAAAGCAAAGGTGGCCACCATCGCGATCCTTCTCTCCCAGAAGTTTGTTGACCGGGCTAATGCTTCCAAGGGTTTGATTGATTTTTGTACAAGATATTCACCGACGATTTTGTCCGCCGAAAGATCAACGAGATCCCAGTTATTAATATAGCGAGTAGAATTCAGATAAAAGTTGAAGATTATTCTTTGTTCTTTTTTACTACTACGCTGAAAACGATCAACGAGAATTAATAAAGCAATCAGACGCTCTTCATGGATTTTTGAAGCTAATAGTTTTTTTATACTACTAAGAGGTAGATGAGAAAACTTTTGGGCAATCTTTCGACTGGCTGGAACGGTTAAGCCAATAAAGATATCACCCTCACCGTATTCACCAGGGCCAGTTTTAAAAAAACGAGCGCTGACAAGAGCGCGTTTTCGATTGGCCTGGCGTCGTATGATTTGTTTAACTCGATTGTTATCATGCATATTTATTGTGTACGAGCCACCGTACTAGCAATTTTTTTGACCAATTCAATCGATCCATCACCAACCGGATATATCATAAGAACCGAACGTTGCTTTTCACTACTAAGATCAATGGCAAAAAAAGTTGACTCATCAATCAAGGTTGAGGCCTCAGGACCAAAAGTTTTTTCTTGTCGTTCAAGAGTTAGTGCATAAGCCGGTAAAGTAGAATCTAACGATAGAGGTGTTACATTTTTTTCTTTAGGGCAACTGATTGAAACTCCACCACCTTCGGCCGCGCATAAATTTTTAGCCGCATTTAAAATAAAATTTTCTAGGGTTAACTTTTTTTCTTGATTGGTTGTTGCCTGTACCACAACAATATATGCTTTAGCATTATCATTTTCATCGTTGTTTTTATTGTCTTGATCAACAATCGCAACTTTTTCGTCTGTATAGGTTCTTAAACCAAGATTCTTTGGATACAGTAATTGGTAGTGATATTTTTGGTTAGCATATGATTCGGTGGCGATTATTTGGTTGGAATAATTCTGTGTTGTGGGAGTAGTTATCAGCAACTGGTTCTCAAGTTTTTGAACAGTGGTTTTTAACGTGTTGATTCTTTGGTTATAGTAGTATAATCCACCCACGATTATTATGATGCCAATACCGCTTAAAATTAATCGTCGTTGATGAGAATGATGGAATAACATAGAAAAAATTTAGTAATCATAGTATAGCATTATTTTTTAGGCTTAGGGATGAAAATATAAATTTTTAAGTTAATTTCCTCTTGAAATTTTGCTCAAAATGTGCTATAATGATAATATATGCCTAATTTAGGGCTAAAACAAAAATATATATGAAAAAAGTGTCTTATCTATTTTTGGTTTTAGGCTTAGCTTTTAGTAGTATTGGGATAGGAGCTTTGGCGGCTGATACGCCGACAAGTACTGCCCATAGTTCTATAAGCGGTCAAACCACTGATCCGCGATCAATGCAGCCAGTCTCCGGGGAAGCACGATCATCACTTGAGAAAATTCCTCACCCTGATTATATTAAGTATTTTCAAGGTATTCAAAGAATCGGTAGTGCTTTATGGGGAGTAAGAAAGAGTGAAACTGGTAGCAACACCTCAGAAAAGAAAATATCTTCAGATTATCGTTGTCCTGATGGTTCCACTGGTACAAGATGTGGAAC
>CAZLCH010000020.1:0-7517 GCA_964558025.1 uncultured Gammaproteobacteria bacterium
AAATTTAATTTATATTTTATAATAATAATTAGTATTTAAATACAAACAAAAATTTTAATTTATTTAATATAGTTAATTAATAATTTTTTAGATTATTGAAATAAAATTTATTATTATTTATTATAATTAAACAATTTTTAAAAATGATCTATTTACATATTTGATGAATCAAACGATATCTTATTTTATTAATAAATTTATATAATTACGTACTCTTTCAATTATCTAAGCAAGTTTTTTTAGAGTGATTAATAATGACTATGGCTGCACATAAAATACAAGATTTACGTTCAGGAAATCGAAAAGTACGAGTGATGGCTGAGCGATTGATACTGAAATGATTGATTTTTCTTAGCAGGAAAAGAAGCTGTTTTGTTTCGCCTCCTAAAGAAATGTTTAATAAACTTTATTAATGATATGTTCTTTATCAATATTTTTAGTTAAGCCAAATAATTTAATCATTTCCCACACTTTTAAGTTAGTGGCAATATTAGCATCAAGTTCATTGATGATTGTCGACATTTTTTTTGGGTTGAGCAGTGTATCGGCTGACAAAACTTTGTCACGAACCGCTTCAATAATTTTCTGTTGGCGACGAGCACGGGCAAAGTCAGTGCCTTCAGCGCCAGCACCATGACGCGAACGGGCAAATTTTAAGGCCAGATCACCATTCATATGTTGCCAACCAGCGTCAACATGGAGATGCTCAAAACGGCTGTAGTAATCAGGGTTATCTTCCTGGCCGCGGATTGGATAGGTATAATCATCAAGAGTATTATCAACATAGACATCAACTCCACCCACTTCATTAATAATTTTTTCAAAACCATCAAAGTCAACGCGTACATAATAATCAATTGGAGATTCCAGTAAGTGACTAATGGCCTGACTAGTAGCTATGCCGCCTGATCCTGGTTCCTTGGCTTCGGCTAAGGCATTAATGTTATTAGCTTTTCGCCAGCCAAGATTTTCTAGTGGGATAGCCAAGTCACGGGGAATAGAAAAGAGAGCTACTTGTTTTGTTGATGGTTTGATACTGGCAATCATAATCGTATCACTGAGTTGACCACCATCATGATTTTTACCTCCAACTCCCAAAAGCAAGATATTAATTCGATCTCGATCTTCGCCCTTTAATTCTCGGTCCGCGCTTTCGGCCAGATGTTTCATCTGACCAATAATAGGAATGCTATCAATCCAGGAAGGTTCATCGGTTGGATTGATCTTATGATTAATATAGAAAAAAACAAAAAAGCCTCCCATGGTCGTGATGAACCAGAGAATAACTTTTGGCCAGCGGCGTCGACGAGGTCGTTGCACTGTCTCGTGCAGAGAGGCAAAGTCATGGGGTGAAAATGACTGAGGCGTATATGGTGACTCCATGAAAAAGATTAGAAAGTTTTTATGTAACGTTTCCATTATAGCGTATCTGAACGATTTGACAAATTAGGCCGGAAACAAGCAAAAAAATAGCATTTTTTTCATTGACACTAAGGCTATAAAAATGTATACTTCTAGTATAGAAATGAACGCTTTAGTTCATTTATTAATTAGTCAATGTACTATCTGAACGTATGCTTATTACCTGGCTTGGACACTCAGCTTTTAAGCTCCAGGGTAAATCCCAAACCGATACCGTAACAATTATCACTGACCCATTTTCACCAGAAAAAGTTGGTTTAAAATTACCGCGTCTTGAAGGTGAAATTGTTACAATAAGTCATAACCATGATGATCATAATAATAGTGGAGCGGTTAAGGGTGATCCTCATATTATTGCTGGTGCTGGTGAGTATGAAGTTAAAGGTGTTTTTATTGAAGGTGTCTTTTCCTATCATGATACAGTGAAAGGTGCTGAGCGCGGGACTAATATTATGTATCGTTTTGAGATTGAAGATGTTTCCGTTACGCACTTAGGTGATTTAGGTACCGAACTTGATAATAAACAACTTGAAAGTCTTGAGGGAACAGATATTTTGTTGGTGCCGGTTGGTGGAGTATATACGATTAATGCCGCCACGGCCGTTAAAGTTATTAATCAGATTGAGCCACGCATTGTAATCCCCATGCACTATGATGTTCCCGGCTTAAAGTTAGGTAATAAACTTGATCCAGTGGAAAATTTTTTAAAGGCGATTGGGGTAAAGCCTCGTCGTGAGGAAAAATTAAAGATTAATAAGAAGGATTTACCACAAGATATTATGGAGGTGGTAGTTCTAAGTTTTTAAGTTATGCCACGAGCCAAGAAAGTCGACAATCTAACCCCTGTTAAAAAAACTACTAGAAAACGAGTAGTGAGGAAGTCTACACCTAGGGCAAAAAAAGTTGCACCTACTAATAATACTCAACCTACCTTTATCGCCCCAGAAATTTTTACGTTAACTCCTTCAATCACTCATGGCCATACTTCATACGAAATTAATTCTCATCATGTTATTCCTAAACGTCGTCCACATCGAAAGCTAGTTATTACCTTTGGGGTCTCGGTTATTATGGTTATCATTATGGGTGCTTGGATTTTTAGTTTAAAACATTCAATTAGCGTTCGTCTTAACCAAGCAAAAGTAGTCAGCGACAAACCGACTGATTTTGAAAACTTAAAAAAAGAACTTGACTCAAGTTTGGCCGAAGTAAAGGGGCAATTGAATAAATTAGAAGATACGACCGAAATCCCAACAGCTGTCGCAAGTCCAGACGTTAATGAAGATGTAAAAAATACCTTTAAAGCGATTGCCGGACAAAAGATTACCATGCCTATAACTCCAACGGCTGAACCAGCAATTTTACCTAACTAATATTTATGCCTCGTCCTAAAAATTCTATTAAACCAAAAAAAGATAATAAGGAAAAAGAACCACCTATTCCGGCGGAAGAAGCAGTGGCAGAAAAAATTTCCGCGGCTGGAAATATCGGGAAGCTTGAAGCCCAACCGATTGTTGAGGAAATGCGTCGTTCGTATCTTGATTACGCAATGAGTGTTATTGTGGCGCGTGCGCTACCTGATGTTCGTGACGGGTTAAAACCAGTTCATCGTCGTATTTTATATGCCATGTGGAATTTAGGTTTAAAACCCAACGCTAAATTCCGTAAATCAGCCACAGTGGTCGGTGAAGTGCTTGGTAAATATCACCCCCACGGCGATAGCTCAGTGTATGATTCAATGGTTCGCATGGCCCAGGATTTTTCCATGCGTTATCCATTAGTGCGCGGCCAGGGTAACTTTGGCTCTATGGACGGCGATAACGCCGCCGCCATGCGTTACACGGAGGCTAAATTAGCCGGTATCACCGAAGAATTACTGGCTGATATTGATAAACGCACCGTTAATTTTATTCCAAACTATGATGGCTCACAACAAGAGCCAACCGTTTTACCGGCTCGTTTACCAAACTTGTTATTAAACGGCAGTATGGGTATTGCGGTTGGTATGGCGACCAACATCCCGCCCCATAATTTGCGCGAATTAGCTGGTGCAATTACTCATTTAATTGATAATAATGACGCAACGGTTGAAGATTTGATGCAGTTTGTGAAGGGACCGGATTTTCCGACTGGTGGCTTGATTTATGATCAATCAGAAATTGTTAGTGCGTACACAACTGGTAAAGGCGGAATTGTCATGCGCGGTCGCGCCGAAGTCGTCGAAACTAAACAAGGCGGTTTTAATATTGTTATTACGGAAATTCCTTTCCAGGTTAATAAAGCCACTTTAGTGGAAAAAATTGCCGACCTAGTTAAAGAAAAGAAACTTGAAGGTATAAAAGATTTGCGTGATGAATCTGATAAAGATGGGGTACGGGTAGTGATTGAATTAAAAAAAGATGCTTTCCCAAAAAAGATTTTAAATAGTTTATATAAACAAACTCAGCTTCAAGAAACGTTCCATGTTAATCTTTTGGCCTTAGTCGATGGTATACAGCCACGCGTTCTTAACTTAAAGGTGGCGCTCGAAGAATATATTAAACACCGTGAAGAAGTGATTCGTCGTCGGACTGAATTTGAACTTGAAAAAGCTCGTGACCGCGCTCATATTCTTGAAGGTTTAATGATCGCCTTACATAACATTGATGCCGTGATTAAAGTCATTAAATCATCAGCCGATCGTGAAACGGCCAAGTTAAATTTAATGAAGAAATTTAAGTTATCGGAAAAACAGGCCTTTGCGATTGTCGAAATGAAGCTTGGATCACTCGCTAACCTTGAACGCCTTCATATTGAAAATGAACTAAAAGAAAAACAGGCTTTAATTAAAGAGCTGGAAGGGATCTTAAAATCACGGGTAAAGATTCTTAGTATTATCAAAAAAGACATTACCGAGTTGGCAGAAAAATTTGGTGATGAACGTCGCACTGAGTTAGTCGCTCATGGTATTAAAGAATTTAATGCCGAGGATTTTGTCCCTAACGAGGAAACAATGGTAATGATGACGCGTGATGGGTATATAAAACGGCTTCCGCCCGATACATTTCGAGTTCAGGGGCGGGGTGGTAAGGGTGTCATTGGTTTAACCACTAAAGAAGAAGATACAGTTGAGTTTATGCTGACAAGCATGACTCATAACGATATTCTATTTTTTACAACTCGTGGTCGGGTTTTTCAGCTGAAGGCTTATGAAATTCCGTTAGCCCAACGTACAGCTAAGGGTCAGGCGATTGTTAATTTTTTACAATTACCAGGCGAGGAAAAAGTGACTTCAGTTTTACCCTTGGATAAAATTACTAAAAGTGCGTATCTGTTTTTTGCGACGGAAAAAGGCGTTGTCAAAAAAGTAGCGCTGGAAGAATTCGCCAAAGTTCGTCGTAGTGGTTTGATCGCGATTAAGATGCGAGATGATGATGCGTTGATTTGGGCCAAACCAACTTCCGGCAAAGATGAAATTCAATTGATTACCGCCAAGGGTCAGGCGATTCGTTTTAGAGAAACTGATGTTCGTCCGATGGGCCGTAATGCTTCTGGCGTGATGGGTATCCGTCTGAAAAAAGGTGATAGTGTAGTTGGTATGGGTGTTATTAATACCGGTGATAAAGAACAGTTAAAGAAATATCAAATTGTTTCCGTGATGGCCAACGGTTATGGTAAACGTACTGCTTTATCACATTATAAGGTTCAGGCGCGTGGTGGTACTGGTATTAAAACCGCAAAAGTGACTGATAAAACCGGTGCCTTAACTAATGCCTATGTTTTAAATACTGAGCAGATGAAAGATCGTGATATTTTAATCATCTCTGCCCAAGGCCAGGTAATTCGTTTGCCGTTTAAAGCTGTTAATGAGCTTGGTCGTGATACGCAGGGAGTTCGTTTAATGCGATTTAAGCTTGATAATGACAGTGTGGCTTGTGTTAGCTGGGTATAAGGAGGTTTGACGAGGTAAAACGCAAAGAGTATAATGTAAAGACTTAAAAATTATTACATTAATTTAACTATATGGAACACATGGAGCATTCTATGTCTCATGATCACTCTGAGGAGCCAATGTCTGGTTCCCCAAAGAAAACTCGAGACAATAAAAAAAATCTAATGATGGCGCTGGGCGCGGTGGCGATTGTTTTAGTAGTTTTGGCGGTTGCTAATTTTAATACCGGCGGCAAAGGTTTGAGTAATATCTTTAATGGCGGTGCAAAGCACCTAACGCCTGATGAAGCTAAAGCTCGTGCTGAAGATTTTATTAATAAAAATTTAGTACAAGGCACAACGGCTTCAATTTCTTCAGTTGAAGATTATAATGCTAGTTTGTATAAGTTAAAAGTGAAGGTTGGTGATACTGATATTGATTCTTACATTACAAAAGACGGCGTCCAGTTTTTCCCTCAGGCGATGAATATTGATGAAATGGCCAAGAGCGGATCAAACTCTGGCGACTCTGCTTCCCAGACTCCAGTCACTCCAGCTAATCTGACTAAATCAGATAAGCCATCAGTTGAAGTTTTTGTTATGAGTCACTGTCCATACGGTACCCAAGTTGAAAAAGGTTTGGTTCCAGTAATGGAAACATTAAAAGGCAAGGCTGATATTAAGATTAAATTCGTCAATTACATCATGCATGGTGAAGTTGAAAAAAAGGATAACCTAGTTCAGTATTGTATTGATAAGGAAGATAATGGAAAATATAATGCTTTCTTAAAGTGTTTCTTAAAGGATGGTAATTCAGATTCTTGTATGGCTTCAGCTGGCGTTAATACTAAAAAAGTTCAGAGCTGTATTTCTGCTACTGACAAACAGTACAAAGTTACCGAAGCTTTTAATGATAAAAGTAAGTGGGAAAATGGTAGCTTCCCGCCTTTCGCAGTGCATCAAGATGAAAACAGCAAGTACGGTGTTCAGGGATCCCCAACGGTTGTGATTAACGGCCAACAAGTTGAATCAGATCGTTCCCCAGCCGCTTTACTAACAACGATTTGTGGTGCGTTTAACAATAAACCAGCCGAATGTGATGCTAAACTTGATACCGCTACTCCAGGCCCTGGTTTTGGTGATAGTACCGCCGCTAATACTTCCGGCTCAAACGCCGCGTGCGCCCCAAGTTAATCCTTACAATAAATTGTTTAAATAAAACGGATACCAGTTGGTATCCGTTTTTAGAATAAAAAAAACGGCGTCAACTATTGTCGACGCCGGTATTGATTTTAATGTTCTTAATACACTTTGTATTTTTTTGTGTGGGTTACTTTTATTTGTTCATCATTAATTTTGAAGAATTCCATGTGGTCGCCCCACTCTACTGCTTGTGGGCCTGGAACAACTTTTGTTGATTCAGTAAAGTTTGGGTTACTTTTTTTTATGATGACCATTTGTAAAACTGTGTCATCTTCAACATACGAATATCTTTTAACATACTTAACTTCAACTCCTCCATAATAATTTTCCGGCCAAACTTTATAGACCGGATGATGAACAACGACATACCCGCCGCCTTCGTTAATTGAAAATGTTTCAATTGAATCAGAAACTATATCGACGTTTAATGGTAATTGTTCATTTGGGTTTATGATTGTTTGTGCAAATACAGCTGAAGAGATTGAAAAAAATAGAGATACGGTAATTGTCAACATTACTAATTTTTTCATAATTTTATTCGGCCTCCTTGAGCCGGGTTTTTATTTTTGATTTATTGAGTTTTTCAGGCCTTCTGCTCTTAGCAGTATTTAAAGGGCTAGAAGACTCAATAAATCATATCCAATGTAAAGAACTAACTATAAATATATTATATCATATTATATATATTTTGTCAAGTATATAAAGCTGTAAAGTAACATTTTATTTAATATTAGCTATTTTTATCTAATCTGATTAAGAATATTTGGAGATTTTAACCGCTTGCTTAATTTTATGAGCTATGATAGCCTATATCTATAGAATCTTACTATATAGTCCTTTTAAGGCCATTAATACCGCTTTTATTACACCCTTGGTAGCGGACAAGGGGCTTTCGATCCCGTTTAAGTCGGGACAAGGTTAGGGGCCTATTTTTTATTATGAAAAACAACAAGAATACTGACAACAGTGAGTTTGCCGCCCTG
>CAZLCH010000021.1:0-6761 GCA_964558025.1 uncultured Gammaproteobacteria bacterium
GCTAAGAGTGGAACCAATAGTTTATCCCACCAGGCAATTGTCCAACCAAACAGTAAATGTAGAGTCGTTACAAGACTGTATTGCCCAAGATAGTAAACCGTCGTGGGGTAGATTTTACCCAACTGTTCAATCGCCTGGATGGTGGCTTGATGAATAAAGGGATCAAACCCATAGCCAATTTTGTAAATAATAACCGCAAAGCAGTATGACCAACCATAATGAATTATCAATAAAAGTTTTTGTAGTTTTTGTCCCACAAGAGGTAATAGGAAGAACAAACATAGAGTCGCGAGACCATAAATAAGAAAATGACTTGATGGCAATGTTTCCCAAGGAGTTAGTAAGGGTCGGCCGCTTTGACTATGTACAATCTGATTTAGACCAAAGAGACCAAGAAATCCATAGATGGTTATCAGTCCAGCGGAGCGAGGTGATATTCTCATAGGCCCTTCAGATTTTTTTATCGTCGGTAGATATTTTTTAAGATAGGTGGTGACAATGATTGAACATAGTACAACCCCTATTCGCATGGGGGTTGTTAGTCCAATAACTAAATAGGCGATTGAACCAAAAATACCCACCAAGCTCAAAAGTATGAGAAACAGCGAAAAAAGCGAATAGCGAGTTTTAAGCATATATGATAGATTATTTTTATCATAGCAGACTTATAGCTAACCTAATAGGTGATATGAAACGGTTACCACCTCATACATTAAAGCACTACCTATCAAGGCCAGAAGCGGAGTTAGATTTACATGGTTTTACGAGGTTGGAGGCCTTACTTGAAGTTCAGTCTTTCTTAGAGAAAGCCCACCAGCAAGTCTGGCAACGAGTAAAAATCATCACTGGTCGAGGACTGAATTCGCACAACGGACAGCCAATCCTTAAAGAGGCGGTGATGGTTTGGTTAGAAGAACATCGTTATCGCTTTGAGATTGCCAAAGGACGTGACGGTGGTCCAGGGAGTTTAATTGTTGTTTTAACTTGATTTTTAATAATGAATAATCTATACTGCCGGTTAGTTCATTTTATAATCAAAATCAAACAAATCATGAATGACAAAAAAAGTAATCCCAATCAAGAAAGATTATTCTTTTTAATGAATCAATCAACAAAGGGTAGCTCCTATGTTTTTTTGAATATAGTCCCTGCTTGTAGAAAAGATACAAAAGAAGCAGGTCACCATTTGCTGCATAAGGTTGTAAAAAAATATACATTTGACACAACCTCCCATTTACGATTCTTGAATGAATTGCTTCATGAAAAAAGATTTAAAGAAGCTCAAGAGCATATTTCGGCTTTGTTCAGGAGAGTATGGTGGTTCAGAACTCAGAACCGTGTTTCTGAGAGTATGCTAGTCTTGGGAGCTGGTTATAGTGTCGATGGCTTTATGCACGCATTGGGATTAGCCTACCTTATGTTTGTCAGAGATTCTTTCCATAAATCCATTGAACTTAATATCGATAAATTAGGTGAATGTACTGCTTTCAGTGAGTATGAAACCGAGATTGCTATTTTATTCGCCTGATGATAAAGGGGTAGTTATATGAATATATAATGTAACCCCTTTTATTTTTATATTAAATACTATTTGTAATATTTTTTTGTACCTGATACCGTAGTAAGTGTTATGATAGCCTATAGTTTTTATCAAACAATCAGACGTCATATCGAGTTGGTTATCATCGTTATGGTAGCGAGCGGCTTTTTCTTTTTCAGCGCCAGTTTTAATTTTTTAAGTCAAACCCCTAATTTCATCAAGTGGTTATCACCCGACGAAACCGCTAACTATATCAGTGCCCAGGTCTTTGCTACCACCGGCAACCTACAATTTTTTGAAAAATATAATTTGCTGGTTCAAGATATTATTCATCCGCGTAGTTTTCGATCTGATGCTGGTTGGATTAAACCCGTTAGTTTTTTGGGATTACCCTTGCTCTACGGTAGTTTAGCCCATCTTTTTGGGCTATCTATCTTACCGTACCTTACTCCCTTTTTTGGCGCCCTTGGTATTATCTTTTTTTACCTACTTTTAAAAGAACTTTTTGACAAACAAACGGCTTTAATTTCTGCCTTACTTTTGGCAATTTTCCCGGTTTATATTTATTTTTCCGCCCGCAGTTTTTTTCATAATATTTTATTTATTGTTTGTTTATTGATTGGTTTATATTTGAGTGTACTGATGGCAAAAAAATCTACCGTCCCATCTTCTTATGTTAAACAAAAGATATTACCAGCTTTTTATGCCCTTATAGCGGGACTTAGCTTGGGTGCCGCAATCATTACACGCACTTCAGAGTTGATATGGCTTGGTCCATTACTCCTGGGTTTATATATTTTTAATTGTCATAAGATTAATAGCTTAAAGTTATTTTTAGTACTCCTCGGAGGTATGATCGCTTTTGCACCGGTGATGTACTGGAATCAAATATTATATGGCTCTTGGTATGCCAGCGGTTACCCGGAGTTAAATTCTTCGCTTGGTACGTTAACCCAAAGTAGTGGCGCTTTGGCCGAGAGAGTTGCCGTTGGAAATTTTGCGGCCTTACAACCTTTATTGTTAAAGATCAAGACAACAGTTTTTCATTTTGGTTTTAATCTACGACAAAGTCTAACCATGTTTGATCGTTATGTTGTAACAATGTTTCCGTGGTTGACCTGGTTGGCGGCTGGCGGGGGATTACTCTTTTTGGTTCGTTTTAAAAAGTATACTCGTAATCGTTGGTTGTATGTTGTAGGGTGGGGGGTAGTTTCAGTTATTTTAGTTATCTACTATGGCAGTTGGGTTTTTTACGACAATCCTGATCCAAGAAGTTTTACCATCGGCAATTCCTATACCCGTTATTGGTTACCCCTCTACCTTGGGGCGATTACGCTCGCTGGTTTGGCAATTACCGTCGTAAGTTCCTGGTGCCAAAAACGGCTATTTGTTATGGCGATACGCCTTGTTACCATAGCAGTCATTGCCACTATTTCCTTACAATTTATTTGGTTTGAGCCAAGTGAAGGTATCAAAGTTTCCATTGAAAAACAAACCGCCGCGAAAAAAGAATGGCAAGAGGTTTTAGCCTTAACGGAAAGTAATGCCGTGGTTATTACACGCTACCATGACAAACTATTGTTTCCCGAGCGTAAGGTAGTTATTGGTTTGTTTGATGACAAAAATATGATTAAGGAATATGCTCGTCTCACGAGCTATCTACCAACTTATTACTATAATTTTAATTTTACTGATAACGATATAGCCTATCTTAACGCCGGTCCTTTGGCTGAAGTAGGCATACGTCTAAAAGAAATTAAAAAAATTACCGATAGATTTACTTTATATAAATTAGAATCAAGTATTCCAGTTGTTCAGGAAATTTAGACAATAATAAAAGTCTTTGAGTGATTTCAAAGACTTTTTTGGTTTCTAAGATTTATCTCATAACAAAGTCACAGATAACCGCGAGTCCAATTAAAAGTTCAAGTTGTTGGGTTGAAGAATCAACATTGTGACATGTTAATTCGCCTTCATTATCGATATGGATACAACAGTCGTTTGTACCAGGTACCTGTATATGAACTGATTGATAATCATCCCTAATCCAACAGTTAAATTCATAGTCTCTTGAGCCTCTTTTATATTTCGGAGTATTTTTTTCATTACAAATAACTTGGTCGGCTTTGATCATAGCTTGTTCAACTTTTTCAGCTATAATTTTGGTATTTTGTGAAAAGATACTCTTAACAAAGAGATGACTCACGGCACTGCCAATCGGATGCCCATTCATTTCGGCGGCACAGAAAGTTTGTACATAGAGGAGTTGTGATTGAGTGATTGGTCTATCATCCTTTTGTTGTGTTATTGTATCCATCGCTTCACTGGCGATGGAGTTCAGATAACGAATAAGGACGTAGATCGAATGAGCGCTATCGCGTGTACTAAAACTTTGAATTGTTTCTTTACCCGTACCACGACAATCATAACAAACGCCATCGCCAAATTCGTATTCGCCTGTACCCTCACAATGAGTACATTCTTCTGTCCCAAAATAAAATGACGGTTTGATAGGAAATTCAAGGCAGAGTAGACCATTAGTTATTCCTCGATTGACAGAGCAATTATTAAAGCCAAAGTTTTTTTCAATATTGGCTTCAAATTTAAAGTCTTGCAAATTATCATACTGTTTAATAATCAGATTCTCAGGCCAGATCGCGTTGATTTGTTCAAGATACAGTGAGTTGATGAGAAAGCATAAAGCTTTTCTTTTTTCATGATAAGAAAGTCGGTATATAAAGGGGGCGTTCTCATATATAAATAAGCGCATACAAAATTCTCCTATTTGATTGTTAAAGAAAGTTTTATTTACTATATGATATTGTTTTTAAATAAGCAAATAGAGTTTATAGGTTTGGTCTTGTGCTATAATAATTACTATGGAACAAAAAAGTGCCACTAGTTTTCGCATCGGCATTGATGCCCGTTTTTATGGACCTTTAGGTAAAGGTTTGGGTCGCTATACGCAGGAAATTGTCGATCAGATTACTCGGCTTGATGAGAAAAATGAGTATGTCATTTTTTTTGGCCCTGACAATATTGATGAATTTACTTCCTCACGTCCAACCGTGAAAAAAGTTTTAGCCGATGTACGCTGGTACGGTTTGGCTGAACAATGGCAGTTACCGCAGTTGATTAAAAAACACAAGATTGATTTGATGCATTTTCCTCATTTTAACGTGCCAGTGTTTTGTCCTGTGCCGTTTATTGTCACCATCCATGATTTGATTTTGACAAAATTTCCCACGATGCGTGCCACCACGCTTGGGCCATGGTTATATTTTTTAAAAAATATCGGCTATCGATTTGTTATTAATCGCGCCGTTCATCAAGCGCAACAAGTCATTGCCGTTTCAAATTTTACTAAAGAGGACATCATCAAACAATTTAACATTCCTGCCGCAAAAATTACTATGATTTATGAAGGTGTGGCTGATTTACGACACGCGGCTGATCAGGCGTTTGCTTCAAAACTAGAAGTTTTGGCTGTTTTGTCTCGCCATTGTATTCTTGAACCGTATATACTCTATGTTGGTAATGCCTATCCGCATAAAAATCTTGAAAGCTTAGCCAAGGTTTTTTTGGATCTGAAAAAGAAATTTGTCGATTTAAAATTAGTCTTAGTTGGTAAAGATGATTATTTTTATATTCGTTTGCGTGAATTTGTTAAAACTCTGAATGCCGATACTTCAGCGATCATCTTTCCCGGCTATGTGCCAGATCAAGATTTGGAAACACTGTTTCAACATGCTCGCGCCTATATCTTTCCTTCCAAGTATGAAGGCTTTGGTTTGCCACCGTTAGAAGCCATGTCGCGTGGTTGCCCCGTGGTTAGTTCAGACGCCACTTGTCTGCCAGAAATTTTAGGTCGAGCGGCAATGTATTTTGATCCTAGTGATGAAACTTCAATGAAAGAAGCCATCGAAACAGTTTTGGTTGATGAAAATTTGCGACAAAAATTAATACAAGCTGGTGCCGAACGTGCTCGTCTATATAGCTGGAAAAAAGCGGCCGAAACAACCCTGGCTTTATACACCTCAATCCTTAAAACCCTATCATGAACTATCCATATCAATCATCTCATGCTTCGCCCCTAGCTCTTGCCATCCGACGTTTAACTGTTGTTCGTTTTATACTATGGTTAGGCCGTAGCATGAAACGTATTGTTTATTTTTTTGGCAGTGTACTATTTTCTGTTTTGAAAACGATTGGTTTGTTTTTTCTTGATAGCATCTATGGCTTTAAAGATAAAGGCACCACGTGGCGCTCGACCAACCAAACGCATCATTCAATTTTCATTAGAGTAATTCTTTTTTTCTTGGCAATGATTTGGGTTATTCCTAAGTCATTATATGTATGTATTACACGACTCTTTAAACTTAGTGCCAAAACAATTACTCACAGTGAACAAACTATTACCAAAGAAATACGACAACAGTTTAATGTAGAAAAACCAGTCACGCCCCAGCATTCTCTGACTTGGTCAATTGTCAATTTTATTTTAATTCTTTTAGTTATTATTAGCCCGATTGTTTTGTATGGTAATTGGCGTAATTTAACAGTTATTAAAAATAAAGTTTTACACTCAACGATGACCGCAGTGACAACCTTACTCTCAGCTAAAGATTTTTTGGTTGGGCGTGATGCGCCACAAGCCCAACAAGCGTTTAGCCAAGCCAGTAAAAACTTTCTTACCGCTCAATCTGATCTGTCTGCTGTTAATGCTTTTTTGTTGAAGCTTGCCGGTTTATTACCAAACCAATCAGCCCAGCTGGCGTCTTCCAGCAACCATCTACTGCGTGCCGGACAACTCTCATCACAACTTGGTGAACAGTTAAGCGCGGCTTTGGTTTTACCGGTTGGGACCTCACCAACAGCTATTAACTTTTTAAATAACTTTATTACTCAAGCTGAGCCAGCTATACTAACCGCCCATGAGCTAGAAAAAGAAATGACTAAAATTAATATCGAATCATTGCCGACTGAGTATAAAGCTCAATTTAGAGATTTTTCTGATAAAACTAGTTTCTTAGTTGGCAGTTTAGAAGAAGCAGTGAGACTTGGTAAAAAAGCCGGTAACCTACTGGGTGAAAAAATGGATAAACGCTATATGTTGGTTTTTCAGAATAACGCTGAAAAGCGCGGCCCCGGTGGATTTATTGGTAGTTTTGCGTTAGTTGATGTACGTCGTGGTGAAATAACCCGTATTGTTGTGCCTAAA
>CAZLCH010000022.1:0-6707 GCA_964558025.1 uncultured Gammaproteobacteria bacterium
AACCAAGGCATGTTGCCACAGTTCATTACCTTCTTTAATAACGTCAGTTACTTGGCCAAGAACGAGTCCGGCTGGGACGCCAGTTTCAAGTCCGGAAGTGACAATTATCTGACCAACTTCAATCGTGCGGTCATGGGGAATAAAATCAATTTTTAAGCTTAAATTTAAATCACTTTGTATGACACCAATCGTTCCGCCCTGACCTTGGATAGCAACAGCAAAACGACAGGAATTTTCAAATAGTAAACAACCTTCAGCTATATAATCTTTACTATCAGTGATTTTTCCCACTACAATCCCCTCTGAGTCAATAATGGGTAAACCAACGGCTAATCCCTGTTCACTACCCTGATCAAGCGTGATAGTTTGTTCGTGATTGGCTGATTCAATACCCCCACGCGCAATGACATGAGCGGCCAAAACCGTACGTGAGGAAGTTTCATGATATTGAATAAGGTTTCGTAACTGTTCATTTTCTTTTTGGATTTCAGCTAATTGGGCGTTGGCGTTAATAAGAGAGCGATTTTCCGCTTCAATTTTTTCCAGACGCTGACGTAGATCATCATTACTAAGATCAATCGTACTGTCTTTATTAAAGATATGACTGACTACATAACCAAGTCGTGCTACGGGTGAAAAAATCCTCGTCACTATATTATCCAAAGGACGAAGAAAACCAAAGCGTTGAAAAGCGATGACGATAATAACAATGATGAACGTTCCGAGTAGAACGGTCGCTGAAGATTTCTTAAACATAATAATATCTAATATTATGATTCGCGTGTACTTGGGACCACTACTTTATCAAGCAATGTTTCGTCAGCCAATAAGATACCAGTGCCACGAGCGACACAGGTTAAGGGATCATCAGCCGCACGGACAGAGATTCTCGTGGCTTGGGCAATTTCTTTATCAAGACCACGCAAAAGAGCACCGCCACCAGTTAAAACAATGCCATACTCATAAATATCAGCCACTAATTCCGGCGGGGTTGTTTCTAAAATTAATTTAATACTGTCAATAATTTGTAAAATTGTCCGACTCATCGCTTCGCGTACCTGCGCATCAGTGATTCTCATTTCTTTTGGTAGACCATTCATGAGATCACGACCACGAACCATCATCTCAAGTGATTCTTTTAACGGAGCCGCTGAACCAATGCGAATTTTAATTTCTTCGGCCAACTGTTCACCAATCAAGAGATTGAATTCTTCGCGGATATATTGAATAATCTCATGATTAAGAAAGTTACCAGCTAAGCGTAAATTTTTCCAGGTGACTGCTCCACCAAGCGAGATGACAGCGATTTCAGTTGTACCGCCGCCAATATCAACCACCATCGTGGCATTGGCCTCAGTAACAGGTAAACGTGCTCCAATCGCCGCGGCCATTGGCTCTTCAACCAAATAAACTTGACGGGCACCGGCTGATTTAGCCGCGTCTTCAACGGCTTTTTTTTCTACTTCGGTAATATCAAGCGGGATGCCGATGACGACTCGGGGACGCGGCGCAAGACTAAACTGTTCACTATGAGCTTTTTCAATAAAATATTTCAACATTTTTTCCGTGACTTCAAAATCAGAAATAACACCATCAATCAAAGGTTTAATCACTTGGATATGAGCCGGGGTCTTTCCAATCATTAATTTAGCCGCCTCACCCACGGCTAAAATTTCCTCAGTGCGGATATTCACCGCCACAATCGAGGGCTCATTGATTAAAATACCCTTATCAGGAGTGTAGACAAGAGTATTAGCGGTACCAAGATCAATACCAAGATCCTGGCTAAATTTACCAAAAAAACGGTTAAACATGTAGTGCGATTAAAATTTTATAGTTTTTGTTTTGATTATTTAGAATGTAAAAATTTTTTTATGTTTTCGATGGCAATAATCTGACCGTCGCCTTCATCTCTTTTCTTAATTTCTACGCCGCCTTCGGCTAATGATTTCTGGCTAACAACAATTCTAAAGGTACAACCAATCATATCAGCTTCAACTAATTTTTCACCATTAGAAACCTCGCGGCGATCATCATATAAAACTTCAATATGATCGTTCGTTAAAGTTTCATACATAGCCTCAGCCGTGGTACTAACTTCGTCACTCTCGCCTAAGGCAACTATATGAACCTGAAACGGCGCAATCGCCTCAGGCCAAACTAAGCCGTTATCGGTGGCCAGCGTTTCAACCACTGTCCCCATGACTCGCGCCGGACCAATACCGTATGAACCCATAATGACATCATGTTTATTACCACGTTCATCGGTATACTGTAATCCAAGCGGATTGGAAAATCTTGTACCAAGATTAAAAATATTACCAACTTCACTGGCAGTTGTTTCTTGCAGTTCTTCGGCGGTAAGCCCCAGCTCTTCCAAAAGTGCCGACGAATAGATTTCTTTATTAACCGCTATTTTTTTCTTCTCGCTAAGATAAATTGTATCTTCACCGGCCGGGGTTACGGCTTGGAATTCATGAGAAAATTTTGAGAACATGCCACCTGAGGCAAAGGTGAGATAGGTTAAATCACCCAGACCAAGTCGTCTAAAAATTTTTAGATAAGCTTGTTTGGCTTGTTCGTATAGAGTCGCATGTTCTTCCTCGGTACGGCTAAAGGAATACATATCTTTCATTAAAAATTCTCTGGTACGCATAATGCCACTCTTAGCTCTTACTTCATTACGAAACTTTGTTTGAAATTGATAGATAAATTTTGGTAAATCACGGTATGAAGTGCAATAACTGCGTAACATTTTTGTGATTGGTGCTTCATGAGTAAAAGCTAAACCAAGCTCAGTATTATTTTTTAATTTAGTTTTAAACCAAACATCAACTTCACTATCATCCCATTGATTGGTTGGTTCCCAGGTTTCTTGGTTCTGTAATGAAGCTAAAACAATTTCTTGCGCACCAAGCCCGTTCATCTCCTCACGGATGATAGTTTCAATTTTTTTTAAGACCCGTAAACCAAGCGGTAGAAAGCTATAAACACCGGCCATGTCTTTATGGATAAAACCGGCTCGCAGTAAAAGCTGTGAATTTTTTGACACTTCATCCTTCGGCGTTTCTTTAAGGATTTTTGTAAATAAAGCTGTTTGGCGCATAGAGGTTATTGAGGCAGTATATCGAAAAAAAGGCGGTCTGTCAAAACAAAAATAGGCTATCTTTTAACTAAGATAGCCTAGATTTAAAAGATTTTTAACGACGACGAAACTGAAGCTCGTGCCAGACTACCAAAAGCGGTGAGGCCAAAAAAATCGAGCTATAGGTACCAAAGAAAATACCAACAAGCAGTGCCAAAGCAAAGTATAAAATTGAGTGACCACCGAGAATAACAATCGCCGCCAAAACAAGTAGTACTGTTAAGGATGTATTAATTGAACGAGTAATCGTTTGATTCAAACTGGTGTTAACCGTACCGGCAAACGAATCATTAGAACGGGGTAAATTTTCACGTAAACGATCAAAGACGACGATCGTATCATGGACGCTAAAACCTAAGACGGTTAAGACGGCCGCCACAAAACTGGTATTCACTTCAATGCCGTAAAAATGACCGAGCCAGGCAAAAAAACCAAGGACAATTAAAACATCATGAACCAGCGAAACAATCGTGGCAATACCATATTTCCAGGAACTAACGGGACGAGAAACTTTTCTAAAAGCCCACGCAATATACAAGCTAATGGCTAACAAGACAATAATGGTTGTTGTAATCGCTTTGCGTTGTAATTCTTGGCCGATGGATGGCCCCACGGCTTCAAAACGAAGTTCTTCAAAATTATTTTCGTCACCTTTTGTCTTGGCTAACTCTCGTAACACTTTAGTAACCGCTAAATGGGTTTCTTCACTCGTTTCCTGAAAACGTAGAGCTAAATTTTCTTCACCAACCGGACTAACACTTAAACTACTAAGTTTAACATCTTTTAGACTAGCTTCGGTTTCAACGACTGAGGGGCGATGATTTTTAAAAGAAACTTCAAGAATACTACCACCGGTAAAATCAATACCAAGACGTAGGCCCCACATTATTAAAAAGACAACTGAAAGCGCCATTAAGAGACCTGAAATAGACAACCACAATTTACTTTTAGGAATAATCTGATACATAGATTATGATTTATGTTTATAACCGATGAGCCAACGATGTTTCTCAAACCAGCGTTCGCTAAAAAGACGAAGTAAGGTTCGTGTGACAATAATCGCGGTAAACATCGAAAGTAAAACTCCGAGTAAGAGCGTGATGGCAAAACCTTTAATAACGCTGGTCGAAAACTGGGTTAAAATCAACGAAGTTAAGATTGTCATAAAATTACTATCACGGATGGAAGGCCACGCACGAGAAAAACCTTCACTGATGGCCGTTGGTAGAGATTTACCATTGCGTAATTCTTCTTTTAAACGCTCAAAAATTAAAATATTAGCATCAACCGCCATACCAATCGAAAGAATGAAACCAGCAATACCTGACAATGTTAACGTAATATTAAAAATTTTAAATATCGCCAAGGAAAGAACACCGTAAATCGCCAAGGCAAGCACTGAAAGAACACCAAGAAAACGATAGAAAATAATCATAAACAGTCCGACCAAAATCAAGCCAATCATCCCAGCGTATAAACTCATATCAACCGACTGCTGACCTAAACTCGCGCCAACTGTTTGCTGATTAACGAGCGTAATCGGCACTGGTAAAGCACCAGCGTTTAAGCGCTTAGCTAAATCGCGCGCTTCAGTGACTGTGAAATTACCTTGGATCACAGCTTTACCGCCAGTAATTTTTTCATTAACATTTGGGGTGCTGATCGGATAACCATCAAGGAAGATCGCTACTGGTTTACCAACGTTACGACCAGTAATTTCTTCAAACATTTTTCCACCCTCATCATCAAATTCAAGATCAACCATCGGGGTGTTATCCTGTTGATTAAACGATACGGCCGCGCGTTTTAAGTTTTTACCGCTTAATTCAGTATTAGTCCATTCACTTTGCGGGCCTAAAATTGTTTCAGCTGATTGTGTCGCAATCAAAATATGACTAATATCATATTCCGGGTTTTCATCCACCTTATAAATCAAATGATAACCAAACTTTGTTTCCACTACAAAAGAAATGGTACCAACTTTTTGATCAAACACAGTGTCTTCAAAAGGTTTTACCATGGCGCCTCGCCCAAACCAACCTAAATCTCCACCTTGATCTTTATTCGAAGCATCAGTTGATTCATTTTTAGCAAAATCGCCAAAATTTTTCGGGGTTATTTTTGTCTTTAAATCTTTAATCTTGGCATAGGCATCTTCTTTAGAAATATCAGAGGTACAGCCTTCAGCACCTTTATAACAGATTAATAAATGACTGGCCTTTACTTCTTTAAGACGCTTTTCGTTAACTTTAATGATTTCATAACCTTGCTCAGTTAAAGTCGCACTTTGACTAACTGTGCCAACCGGAATAGCCGCGGCAATTTTATCAAACTCTTCATTATCACGTTTGGAAATCCAGCCAACTGCCCCACCCTTATCTTTACTGGTACTATCAGCGCTATATTCTTTAGCCAAGGCAGAAAAATCACCATTATTTTTAATTTTCTGAATGACTTCATCTGATTTCTTTTTAGCCGCCGCATTAAATTCATCGATTGATTTTTGTTCCTCGGCAGTTAACTCACGGCGCTTACCGGATTGTTCTTTAAATTCAAGTAACGGTGTTTCACCAATTTTTTTAATTGCTTCGGCAATATCTTTAATACCAGCTAACTCAACTGAAATACGATATTTTTTATCAGCTGTACTATTTACTTCGACATGTGGCTCGCTAACGCCAAAAACGTTAACTCGTTTTTCAATCACGTCACGCGCGCCTTCAACGGCTGATTTTTGCTCACTGGCCGGAATAGCGGAAACATCAGCGTCATAGACTAGCTGAGATCCGCCTAATAAATCCAAGCCTAGCTTAAAAGGCACTTCCTTTACTTTTGGTAAAGGGAGTCTATAGTGTTCAATTGCTTGATTATAATAATTACCAAAAGCAAGCAATGAAGAACCAATGACAATAAGTATGATAATAAAAAAATACAGCCACACACGGCCTTTCCTGCCTTTGCGCAGGCTTCCAAAAAAACGGTTTTCAGACATACAAGAGGGTTGTTAATGATATTTGAATATTATACAGGAGTTTAAGTAAAAAGCAAGCTACTGCTATGGGGAAAATTAGCGGCCTAGTGAAGCAATAAAATTATGGTCAAGATTTGTACCAGGACATGATTTTTTCGCAAAATCACGATGAAATACTATATTATCTTTTAAGATACTATATTTTTTAACCAAACCTTTTAATAAATCTCGTAAAGCATAAATCTGTCGTGGTTTTGGTTTTTCGCTGTCAAAGTTGCCATCCAAACAGATATGAAGACAGCGTCCGTCATTCATTTTTTGCTGATAACAAGCGACCGCTGGCTCTCCGTCCTGACGCGCTTGGCGAATACGCCCATTGGCGGCAATTTCGTAGTGATAACCATTATAATAACCAAGACTACTTTTACTCCCCCATTTTTTCTGGTGATATAAATTGGTTGCTTTAAATTGGTCAGAATTTTTAGTATAAGAAACCGCCGTGTGATGAATCATAATATACTGCGGTTTTTTCATACGACTGTTTTAAGCGCCCGTTACCTTTTCTAACAACACGTCAACTTTAGTCTGTAG
>CAZLCH010000023.1:0-6199 GCA_964558025.1 uncultured Gammaproteobacteria bacterium
ATCGTGAGTGGCGACTGGTATGGTCGCACGTTAACGTTAAAAACCGGTCGTTTAGCCAAACAGGCTAATGCGGCCGTGACAGTTCAGTATGGCGATACAGTAGTATTAGCCACCGTTGTTGAAGCCAAAACCGAACGGGAAGGCACCGATTTCTTTCCGTTGATGGTTGAATTTGAAGAACGTTTATATGCCGCTGGCATTATTAAAGGTTCACGCTGGATTAAGCGTGAGGGTCGACCCACAGATGAAGCGATTTTGACCGGTCGCATGATTGATCGTTCAATTCGACCGTTATTTAATCAGGCATCGCGTCGCGATGTTCAGGTAGTCTTAACTGTCCTATCAGTTGATCGAGAAAATGATTATGACATTGTGTCGCTGGTAGCCGCTTCAGCCGCTTTATCGATTGCCGGTGTCCAATGGCAAGGACCGATCGCTGGTGTACGCGTTGGCCGCAAAGATGGTAAGTTTATTTTCAATCCAACCTATCAAGAGCGTCAGACCAGTGATATTGATTTGATTGTGGCTGGTACGCCTGAACGGGTTGTTATGATTGAGGCTGGTTGTGAGGAAATACCTGAGACAGAAATGCTACAAGCTTTATTGGACGGTCAAACAGCGTTAGCCCCAGCGATTGCTATTATCAAAAAATTACAAGCTGAAATTGGTAACACAGTAGTAGAACAAAAAGTTAGTCGAGTGGAAGAAGCGGTTGATGAAGTTAAATTACAGGTACTGACTAACGCCGGACAATGGTTGGGTGATAATATTAAGAAAATTTTATTTGATAATATTTATTACACCAAAGGTGAACGCAAAGCCGCCGTGATTGCGATTAAAGAGCAGCTTGATGATTATCTGGTTGGTCAGGGAGTAGAACGATCCTATCGTGAAAGCGCGATCAAAGAATTAGTGGAAAGCGCCGTGGAAGCAGAAGTAACAAGAGCAATCCTCGAAGAAAAACGGCGCGTTGATGGACGAGCTTTGGATGAAATTAGACAGCTTGAAGCTGATGTGGAAATGTTGCCCCGTAATCACGGCTCAAGTTTATTTTCGCGCGGGGAAACACAGGTTATGTCAATTGTAACTTTAGGTGCTCCGGGCGATGAACAGACACTCGAAGGGCTTGAGGGTGAGAGTAAAAAACGTTACATGCATCATTATAATTTTCCACCGTACTCAGTCGGTGAAGCCAAGCCAACCCGTGGACCGGGTCGTCGTGAAATCGGTCATGGCGCTTTAGCGGAAAAAGCTTTGGTGCCGGTTCTGCCAGCTAAAGAAGAATTTCCTTATACGATCCGCGTTGTCAGTGAGACTTTAGGTTCAAATGGCTCATCTTCGATGGCTTCAACTTGTGCTTCGAGTTTGGCGTTATTTGATGCTGGAGTACCAATTAAAAAGGCCGTGGCTGGTATTGCGATGGGTTTAGCTTCTGTTCCTGATATGAGTCGTTGGGAAGTTTTAACTGATTTACAGGATTTAGAAGACGGTGAGGGCGGTATGGATTTTAAGATTACCGGAACAGCCGATGGCATTACCGCCATCCAGCTTGATACCAAGACGATTGGCCTTGATAAAGCGATCATGGAAAAAACGTTAACGCAAGCACGTATTGCTCGTTTAGAAATATTAAAAGCGATGGATACAGCGCTATCAGCCCCTCGTCCAGAGTTGTCGCAGTATGCCCCACGAATTACCAGCCTTATGATTGATCCGGAGAAAATCAGAGAAGTGATTGGTACGGGAGGTAAAGTCATTAATGAAATTATTGATGCGTGCGGCGTTTCAATCGATATTGAAGATTCAGGTTTGGTTATGGTTTGTGGGATTGACGCCGAAGGAGTAAAAAAAGCCGTGGAATGGATTAATAATATTGTGAGAAAGTTCGAAGTCGGTGAAATTTTTACCGGTAAAGTGGTACGGTTAATGGACTTTGGTGCTTTTATTGAGTTAGTAGCCGGTCGTGACGGTATGGTGCATGTTTCTGAATTAGCCCCTTATCGCATTGGTCGCCCTAGCGATTTTCTACAAATTGGTGATATAGTTACAGTACGGATAAAAGAGATTGACGAGATGGGCCGTGTTAACTTAACCATGAAAGGCTTATCAGAGAATGAAATATTGTGGCAGACAGAAAAAGGTAAAGAAGCCGCCGGTAATAATTTTGATCGTCAGCCACGTCGCGACTTTAATCAGTCTGGTGGCAGACAGAATGGCCCACGTCGTCCGCGTTTCAATAGTCGTTAATAATTTATTTTGATATGCCTGAGAAGCCCCAATCAGTGCGCATCACTCTCACAACTTCAAGTCTCCTGCGAATTATCGCGGTTTTATTAGCGCTTTATTTTGCCTATCTTATCAGTGATATTTTGGTTTTATTATTTACAACCATTATTATCACGAGCGCGATTGACCCTTGGGTTGATTGGATGCAAAAACGGGCGATTCCTCGCGTGCTTGGTATTACTATTATTTATGTACTTTTGTTGGGAGCGGTGGGTATTTCTATTTATTTAGTTATTCCACCGATCATTTCCCAGTTTGGTCAACTTGTTAATGATCTACCATTTTACATTGAAAAAGTTAATAGCTCTTTAGCTAGTTTTCGTAGCTATACGTCTGGTTATGCTTGGCTTGATAGTTTTAAAGATTCTTTTTCCAACTCGGTCGCCACGTTACCATCAATTACCAGTAATATTTTTTCCACAGTTTTTAATTTTTTTGGCAGTCTGTTCTCAATTATTATTATTTTGGTAATTACCTTCTACATGCTGGCGGAAGAAAATTCGATCCGTAAGCTTGTATGGTCAATCACGCCGGTTCACAAACAAAAATATGTCATGGATGTTTTAGCTCGGATGCAGAAGCGCATTGGTTTATGGATGCGCGGTCAGTTAATTCTTTGTGTAGCGATTTTTATTTTAACCTATGCTGGTTTACTGGCTCTGGGGGTAAAATATGCTTTGATCCTCGCAATTATTGCCGGCTTTACTGAGTTCATCCCTTACCTTGGACCGATCCTAGGTGCGATTCCGGCGGTTTTTTTGGCTTCTGGTCAGTCACCAAAATTGGTTTTACTCACTGTTATTCTATATATAGTGATTCAACAAATTGAAAATAATTTTTTGGTGCCAAAAGTTATGCAGAAAACCGCCGGTCTTAATCCGATTATCAGTATTGTGGTATTAATGATTGGTTTTTCAATTGCCGGAGTATTAGGTGCCTTACTAGCAATCCCTGTCGCTACGGCCGGCATGGTGATTGTTGAAGATATTTTGAACAAAAAATATACTGCTGGTGGCAGGCCATAGTAGATTTATTTTTAGCTAATAATGATAAGAACCTCCTGTGGGAGGTTTTTTGATAAATTCTAAAAATAAAAACCCCCACGGTGCCCTAGTGGGCATGGTGGGGGGGGTTAGTAAAATAACACTACACAACTGGATATATTTAGTATAACAAAATTAAAATCTTCGTCAAGAGTAAATTATAATTTTATTTTAGCTAAAATTTCTGGCAGTAGATTTTCTATCACTTTGAGTTCTGTCTCAGTAAAGTTTTGTAAGACAAATTTATCGCCAGGGATATGTTGTCGGTTTTCCGTATTAATCCCGATACGAATTCTAGTAAAATTTTTGGTTTTCAGATGATCGATAATTGATTGTACGCCATTATGCCCAGCACTCGAAGAGTTGGTAGAAATTTTGTAGGTGCCAAGAGGTAAATCAAGTTCATCATGGATGACGGTTAAGCTATTCGTTAAATCACTATCTTTTTTCACGCCAAAAATAGTGCGAGGTAGTAATTTATAATATCGTAAGAGTGAACTAGCTGTTTGACCTGAGTTATTCATAAACGTTTGCGGTTTTACCAAAATATAATCACTACCTTTGGCTATAAGAGTTTTATGTTTTTCCTCTTTTTCCCAGTTTAGATGGTAGTGATGAGCGATTTCATCCAAGACCATAAAACCGACATTATGTCGGGTATAATCATATTTTTTACCGGGATTGCCAAGGCCGATGATGAGGTTCATAGTCTTGAAGTTTATATGAAGTTAGTATAAAGCAAAATAAGTAGAATAGAAAGGTAATAAAAAACCGCTACCTATAAGAGTGCAACGGTTGTATTTTAGCCAATATATTCAAGTAGCAAATATAGTTACCTTGTTCATTTTTTTGTAATACTTAATAAAATTACAATAATCCTATGAATCATGCGCCCCATGTACATCCCGCCCTTTCTGTACCCACATTGAGATTGGCGTACCAAGAAAACCAAATTTTTCTCGTAGTTGGTTTTCTAAGAATCGCAGGTAGGAATCAGCCAGGCTTTCTCGCGCACCAATACGAACCATAAACGTTGGTGGGTTGGTTTCAGTTTGAGTGAATTCATAGAGGCGAGGATATTTCGTGCCTTTGCCTTTAGTCGGACGATGTTTTTTCACTGCGGTTTTCATCAGCCAATCAAGATTATTTTGTGAGAGACTAATGTGCCGTTGTTCATTAACATGAATAATGAGATCAAGGAGGTGATCAATTTTTGAACGATATTTGGCCGAGATAAATTGAATAGGCGCATACGTCGCGAACGGTAAATCGCGGTAGATATAATTTGTATATTTTTTGGTATCACGTTCACCGATTTTATCCCATTTATTGGCAATTAAAATTAAACTTTTTTTTCGCTCAATGATTTCTTCAACTAGTCTTGAGTCTTGTTTTGTCAGAGGTTCGGTAATATCAAGAATCAATAAAACAATATCAGCTTTTTTCATTGAAGCACGAGCTTTATCCATGCTGAATTTTTCCAACGTTTTGCTTTTATGGCCGTGTTTGGTAATACCGGCGGTATCAACCAGTAGTAGATTACGATTTTTGTAGGTTAAGGGTGTTGATTGCGGTTCGCGCGTGGTATGTGGTGTTTCACTGACAATAACACGGTTATAACCAAGCATGGCATTTAGTAAACTTGATTTCCCAACATTTGGTTTTCCTAATAAACAAATACGAATTGGCTGTTCAGATTGTAGCATCGGATTTTCCTCATCAGCTTCGTCTATCTTTTTATTTTTAGTTGTTAAGTGATCCAAAAGATCATCAAGCATGTCACCAGTGCCGGCGCCAGTCGCGGCTGAGACCGGATAAACAGTACCTAAACCAAGACTATAAAAATCACTGACTTCTGGTCGACGACGGCTGGTATCGACTTTGTTGGCGATCACAATAATTTTTGATTTGTCGGTAATAAATTTTTTAATAATGCCAGCCATCTGTTTGTCTTGAGGCAATAAGCCTTCTTTACTATCAACGACAAATAAAATCACATCAGCTTTTTTAACATAATCACGCGCTTGTTTTTGCACAAACTCGTCAATGGTTTCTGCCTTTATCTTGCGATTACTTAAGAAATTAAGATCCATAAAACCACCGGTATCAACCAGGGTAAATTTTTGTCCCCGCCATTCCACGGTTGCGAGATTGCTATCACGCGTTGTACCAGGGATAGCTGAAATCAAGGCTTGATGTTTTTCGGTCAAACAGTTGAAGAGCGTTGATTTGCCAACGTTGGTGCGACCAAAGATAACCACGAGGGGTAAAGAGTCTGACATGATGGTAATTAATTAAAAGTCGTTAGATATTAGCAGAAATAATGTCCGCTGACAACCACCAACTAGCAATTAATTTTTAATTATTGTTTTCGGTCCCTGAATTACTGGTATCAGTGTCAGTACCGAGAATGATGATAAAATCAGGTTGTTCTGTCGGAGTATGTTGAGTTGCCTGTGAAAGATCTTCTTTCAACCAGTCTGGTAGCGTCGGGGCAATGTTGGCGCCAGTAGTTTCTTTTAAGAATTCGAGACTTGATCGCTTAGTACCATAACTTAAATCATAGATGACTGATTTTTCAAAATTATGGCGACTTGAATTACCAATTTCTACAATAGTAATACCTTGTTGTTCAAGATCAACCGCGACTCGACTACCCAACCCATTAATCCAGGTGCCATTAAGAATAGCTAGTTTAATTTTTTCCTGTGAAGAGCTAGTTTTCTTTTTATTATTATTCTGGGTCGATGTTTCACCAAAGAGGTTGGCGAACAAGTAGGTAATTTCAGAAAAGTCACCGGAGCGAGGTGAAAGAATATAAGCACCATTATCACCAACGCCGTCGACCAGTAAACCACTAGCGCTATTAT
>CAZLCH010000024.1:0-6100 GCA_964558025.1 uncultured Gammaproteobacteria bacterium
TTGTAATAATTCTTTGATATCAACTTCGCCGATAAAACAAATGCCTTGTGAATCTTTTTTGGCAAACGTTGGTAAATGATATTTCTTAGCCAAGGCACGAACTTGGGGTTTTGTATAATTACCAATCGGAAAGAGAGAATGGGCTAATTCTTTTTGTGCTAGAGTATATAAAAAATAGGTTTGATCTTTATTATTGTCTTTACCTTTTAATAAACGATACTGATCGCCAATTTTTTTTATGCGCGCATAGTGACCAGTGGCAACATAATCGGCGCCAAAACGTAAAGCCTTGTCCAAAAAAACCTTAAATTTAATTTCACGGTTGCACATCACATCGGGATTTGGAGTTCGGCCGGCCTGATATTCCTTAAAAAAATAATCAATTACCTGCTGACGATATTCTTTTTCAAAATTCCAAACATAAAAACGAATCCCCAATGTCTGAGCGACACGACGGGCATCTTCAAGATCTTCTGACCAACTACAACAAAAATCACCAACGTCTTCACTCCAATTTTTCATGAAAACGCCAATTACTTCATAACCGGCTTTAACCAGTAATGCGGCTGAAACTGACGAGTCGACTCCGCCTGATAAACCAATAATAACGCGAAGTTTCCGTGACGAGCTAACTTTTTTCTTATTGTCTGGCATCTATATATAATAACTGATAATAAATCTAACGTTAGCAAAAATTCAATTTTTGTCTAGTAAACGAAACCTAATCTAGTAAAAATACTACCCCTGCGTTATACTAACCTCATTAATAATAACTATATGATTACCTATACACTACCATCTCTGCCTTATGAATATAACGCCCTTGAACCCTATATTGACGCTAAAACAATGGAAATTCACCATACGAAACATCATCAAACCTATGTTGACAAACTTAATACTGCTTTAAGCCAACATCCTGAAATTGCGGATACACCACTTAAAGCATTATTAGAAAATCTTGATACTGTTCCCGAGGATATTCGAACGGCCGTGCGAAATCATGGTGGTGGACATCTTAACCACTCACTCTGGTGGACAATATTAAAAATAAATCCCAATGGTCAACCCGTCGGGACACTCGCTGAAGCTCTTAATCAAGATTTTAATAGTTTCACAAAATTTCAGGAGACATTCACCCAAGCGGCAACAAACCAATTTGGGAGTGGTTGGGCCTGGTTAAGTTTAACACCAGAAAAAAAACTAGTCGTACATGCGACCTCAAACCAAGATAGTCCTCTCTTACAACACTATAAACCCCTACTTGGTCTTGATGTTTGGGAACATGCTTATTATCTTACCTATCAAAACAAACGCCCTGATTATATCACGGCTTTTTGGAATATTATTAATTGGGAAGAAGTTGAAAAAAAATATCGAGAAGCTTCTGCCTAATATTAAGTTTTATTCACGTACTCAGCCTGATAAGTAGAGATTACTTCTTTATTTTCCAGAAAAACTAAAAGGCTACCAAGCTGTTTTTTTGTAGCGACCGTTTCCAAGTGAGCATCAATCTGCTTTAACCATGATTCATGATAATCAAGTCGTTGATCAATCTTATCAAAGCGTTCATTCATACGACTCTCTAGATCGTTGAACCTTTCGTCAATTTTTTCGGCATAGGCCTGTAAAGCTTCTAAGATCTCCATAGTAGAAATAGTTTTTTGTTTCATAAAACCCTCATTAGGTAAATTAAGGAGGGTTGATGAATAGATCATAGCAAAGAAAAAAATTAACGGCAAATAGATAGTACCATGTTAATAATAATCTTTGTTTAAAAGATGAATTAAAGCATTATGCACTGCCTGTTCAGAGTATTCTTCTCGCCTAATAACATCGTTAGTAAGAATACCAATCATACCTCTATCTTCCCGAAAACTTACATCATCAGCTAAGCCAAGCTCTAAAGCGATATCACTGGTTTCCTTACCTTCGTGTAAAATCTTATCAATCAACACTTGAGGATATTCAAAACAACTTGAAAGCCCAAGATGATATCCATGGCCGTCATAAATAGCACAGGCCGCCGTATCCATATAACCACTCTTAGTTTGTGGTACAGTGAAAATTCCTGATTCAATTCCAACCCCTAAATCAGAATCTATGCTCTCATAAGCCAGTCTTGCTCTATTTTTAGCCCCTAAAATAATTTCATCCAAACCGATTGGTTGACTTTTAACGCCTGACTCAACATTACAGCCTATAACATCAGCATTATGATAATTAATATGCTTAGCTAATGCATTCTTAACAGCTACAATTTTTCCTTTATTTTTTGTGCCAACTGTAATTTTCATAATAATGGTATTATGTCGGGCTGCGCGGAATTGAACCGCGGCTACATGCACCCCATGCACGCGTACTACCACTATACTACAGCCCGTTTAGACCCGCCTGGCTTCACCAAAAGTTGCTACAAGTATTGACCTATTTCGTAGTGGGGTTTTAATTGCCAGTAACCGACATTTAAAACATTAATATAGCGTATAATCAGATAAATCCAATATAACGATAATATTAAGTATTTTACCCCCTAGCCTTGAATTTTGTTTAATAATAAACAAAATATAAAGATGCCAATATAAAAAATTTAATCCAAAACTTGTAGCAGGTATAATGAAGCCGGGCAGAGCCAAACTTCTGTGGCGGTTGGTAGTATAACATGGGAATAGATAAAAATAAAGATTAATTTTTGCGAAAAAAAATCTTCAGTGTATAATGTAAACGCTCATAAATACTCTCTATGCGCCTACTTATTATTGAGGATGATCCGGGGATTACAAATTTTCTTACTCCAAAGTTAAAGAAAGAAAACTTTGCGGTTGATTGTGCCTCAGATGGTAACCAAGGCTTATATTTAGCTCAAACTAATGATTATGACATTATAATTCTTGATAATGGATTACCAGGTAAAACCGGCCTAGAGATTTGTTCAGTACTACGGTCAGAAAAGTCATATGTGCCAATTTTATTACTATCAGTAAAAACTGAGACGGTTGAAAAGATTAACTTACTTAATGCTGGTGCCGATGACTATCTTACTAAACCATTTTCTTATGATGAACTACTGTCTCGATTACGAGCTTTACTGCGACGACCCTCGGTGGTACAAAATAATATTATTACTATTAATGATTTAATGATCAATACCACCACCTTTGAAGTTAAGCGAGGTGGAAAAGTTATTCGTCTCACCCCAAAAGAATTTTCCTTATTAGAACTATTGGCGAAACATCGAGGTACTGTTGTTTCCCGAGGTATGATACTTGAACATGTTTGGGATCGAAATGGTGATCCTTTTTCCAAAACTATCGAAACTCATATCCTTAATCTCCGGAAAAAAATAGACACAGCTAAAATTAACCATATTATCAGTGTCCCGGGTCGGGGTTATAAAATTAATTAATTCTTTTCTATCTTGAACTTTTCTTGAACAGGCATACGCTATACTGATGTTATTCCTGCTGGTCGAGGGAATAATATTAATTTTAACTATATATATGGAACAAATGATAACAAAACTCTTAACTGACCCATCGTTAAGATCAGGTGTAGAAAAAATTTCAAGCTCCTTCACTGAACTTTTTCAACCATGGGGCGGGGAAGAATAAATTGATAGTTATACAAAAATTATGCGATCTCTCCAATATAAAACTAGACTAGTTAACCTCTATCAAAAATTATTTTCGCTTCAATCAAGCGACGAGGATACACGTCGCCGGGAATTTATTCTCAATACTATTATTATAGGTACATTACTATTAGTAGTATGGTCAAATAGCATTATTTTGTATTCAACTGTAGTTGGCAAGGCCCAAGAAAACTATATTGCTTTAATTCCTTTTACGTTCTTAACTTTATCATTTCTTGGCTTGTATATTCTTTCTCGCTTTAAAAAGATTACCACTGCCTCATATATCCTTATCATCCTATATTTAGCTGGTATTATATATGGTACTGCTCGCTGGGGAGTAACACTACCGGCAGTAATTTTAAGTTATGCGCTACTGATCACTATCACGTCAATTCTCATTAGTAGTCGAGCAGGACTTCTCATGCTTGGTATCTCTATTATAGCTATTATCGGTTTTGGCTATGAGGAAGTTGTATTAAAGATTATACCTCAGTGGCGCATTGAACGTATTACGTTCTTTGATATTGCTGAATATGGGACAATCCTTGCTATTATTGGCTTAATTTCTTGGCTCTCAAGTAAAGAAATAGAAAAATCTTTACAACGAGCACGAACGTCAGAACAAGCCTTGCGGGCGGAAAGAGATTCGCTAGAAATTACCATTGCTGAACGAACAAAAGATCTTGAATTAGCCCAAGCTGAAAAAGTTTCTCAACTATACCGTTTTGCTGAATTTGGTCGACTGTCATCGGGTTTATTCCACGATATTATTAACCCTTTAACCGCCATTAATTTAAATGTCACGGCCATTAATAACTCAATCCACCCTGATGTTGTGATTGTTAAAGAAAATCTGAATCATGCCTTATCGGCTAGTGAAAGAATGGAAGCACTTATCTCCACTATTACTAAACAAATCAGGCCAGACAGTAATACAACGAAATTCTCAATTAAAACAGTGGTTGAAGAATTGCTAATTTTATTTTCTCATCGTTCAAAATTATTACATCTCTCTATCATATGCCATATTCCAGACAATATTACCATTACCGGTAATCCACTTAAATTTCAACAGATAATTACTAATCTACTATCTAATGCTTTTGACAGTTATGAAAATTATCCGGGAGCACTAGAAAGAAAAATTGTCATTCAGGCTAAAGAAGAGAATAATAATCTGTATATCACAGTAACTGACCATGGTAGTGGCATCGCGACGGAAATCTTGTCACAGATTTTTAATCCTTTTTTCTCAACCAAACCAACCTCAAAAGGTATGGGGCTTGGTTTATCTATGATTAAAAGTATTATTAATGCTGATTTTAAAGGTGATATAACCGTTAGTAGTGATACAACAGAGGGTACGACTTTTACAATCATTATACCGAGTAACAGCCATGGGAATTGATACTATTCTGAACTTCCTCCATTCGCAACAACAACCAAATGGTAGTTTTTTAAATCAGGCTGGAAATAAAGATTTCACCTCATCAACAATACTTCATACAACCTTTATTACTTCATTAATTCTTGGTTGTTTAAAAAGTCTCAGAACAAACCTAACTGCTCAAACAATTATTGAGCGAGGGCTTAATTTTTTAGAAACGGAAAAAGATGTTGATTGGTCATGGAACTACTGGCAAAAAAATTCTTCTGAAATCAAGCTACATCCATACCCAAATGATTGGGATGATACCGCCTGTGCGCTGATCACCTGTAACTTATACCGGCCTGAAATTATTACACCTGAAGCACTCGGACTGATAACAAAAAAATTAGTTCAGACAGAAATTAAGCCTGGTGGTCCCTATAATACCTGGATGACTGACGATCAAAGATGGAAAAATAGTGATCCGGTCGTCAACGCCAATATTGCCTATTTTCTTAAACAACAAAAAGTTAAGCTCGTAAACTTGGATGATTACTTCGATCATATTATTACAACGCATAATTATTATTCTCATTATTATCTCTCACCAGTTGCTGTCATCTACTTTATAAATAGAGGGTATGACGGATCTCTCGTAAAAAATTACTGCGATTACCTTTTGAAATTAAAAAATAGTCAGGGAATCTGGGGTAGTATTACTGATACGGCGTTAGCTATATCGATCTTGCTATCACGTCAATATAATATAGAACATCTAAAACCGGCGATTGACTACCTGCTAAGAATAAGTAAAGAATCATTACCAACTGAGCCTTTTTATATTGAATCTAAAAAAGGTATGGTGATTATCTATAGTGGCGCCAAGACGCTGACCGCCGCTTTTGTTCTCGAGGCTTTAGCAACTCAAAAAATGTTAAATTATTCTCGACCAAAACAAGAGCAAAAAGATAAAACTGCTCATATTATTCATACCACTGTTATAACTAAAACGAAAAAATATTTGTCGCTCTTTGGACCAGACATAAAAGAGAGAGTAACTGATCTTGTTGAAAGAATATTAAAGAATGACCCAAAGC
>CAZLCH010000025.1:0-6079 GCA_964558025.1 uncultured Gammaproteobacteria bacterium
GATAGTCGCTCTGACCGCTACGGCGGTCGGGGAGTTCTTCAGGCTGTTAAAAATATTGAAGAAACGATTTCACCTGCTCTGCAATCTCAGATTATTTTTAATCAAGAGGAGATTGATGGCATTATGCTCAAACTGGATGGTACTGATAATAAAAGTAAACTCGGAGCCAATGCGATTTTGGCTGTTTCCTTGGCAGTGGCCCGGGCTGGTGCGTTGGCTAAAAAAATCCCTTTATTTTCTTACTTAAGAGATCTTTTTTTCCAAGAGTTAGGCAAGGATTTTGTTTTACCTATTCCACTGATGAATATTATGAATGGCGGTGCCCATGCTGGCTGGGTGACTGATATTCAGGAGTATATGATTTTACCGCAGGCAAAAACAATGGTTGAGCGAGTTCGTCAAGGGACAGAAGTATATGAAGTATTAAAAGAAATTATTACTCAAGCTGGTTTTCCCGAAGCGATTGGTGATGAAGGTGGTTTTGCACCTGAAGTTATTAGTAATGAAGAACCATTTGAACTTATTTTAAAAGCGGTTGAACAGGCTGGTTATAAAATTGGATCAGATATTCACCTCGGCATTGATGCCGCGGCTTCAGAGTGGTATCGCAATGGTCAGTATCACCTAAAAAAACAGGGGAATATGGATAGCTCAAAGTTATCAGAGTGGTATCAGACTTTGATAAAAAAATATTCCTTGACCTCAATTGAAGATCCGTTTGGCGAAGATGATTGGACTTCATTTCGTGATTTTACTGCTCAGGTTGGCAAAGAAACACAGATTGTTGGTGATGATTTATATGTGACTAACGTTAGTCGCCTTGAGCGCGGTATTCAAGATAAATCAACCACAGCTATTTTAATTAAACCAAATCAAATTGGCACCTTAAGTGAAACGGTCGCCGCTATCCAATTAGCACAAAATCATAACTTTAAAACAATCATTTCTCATCGTAGCGGCGAAACAATGGATGATTTTATCGCTGATTTGGCAGTGGCTTGTAATGCTGGACAAATCAAAGCCGGCGCCCCGGCACGAGGTGAGCGAGTCGCTAAATATAATCGTTTGATGGAAATTGAACGAGAGTTAGCTAAAAGTACTTGAGGCAAATGTCAGTATGTTGTATAATAAGAGTAGATATTATTAATTACAATTAATTCACATATGAATAAAAAACATATGAGTCATCATCCATTTGATCAAAGAAACCTTAACTGGTTTTTTGGGATCTCAATTTTAGTGTTGTTAGTTGTCGCGGCTTATTTAATTGGCCTTGTGCATCTGACCTATCGTGATGATATGGCTGAAGGCAATCGAGGAGCCAGCATGATGCCTGTTCTTTACCGTTAATTTTTTATATAGATATTTTTTACTAGAATCTCGTATTGAGATCTAGTTTATTTATGATATGACAAGATTAACTGCTAACGAAAAGAAGGGGTTATATTGGATAGGTGTTCCCGCTTTAGTAGCGGCGATTGGTTTAGGATCATATTTCCTGTTTGATGAATTTTCTAAACACGAACCACCTGCTTTTCTGCTAGGTATAGGAGGAGTAGGGGTTTTTATGTTTCTGATTGGCTTACTATTTGCCGCTCACTATGTTCATAAAGATAAAGCCTTGTTTGATAGTAAGATTTCAGATAATCCAATATATAATGGCTTAACACCTGAACAAGTTACCTTTATTAAAAAGAATTTTTGGAGCCCATTTTTTCATCCTATTTGTTGGGCGGTTGGTAATCGCTTATATCTATTTGCTCTTGAGAGTATCATCCCTATTTGGGGTACAATTCTTTGGTTGCGTTTAATCTTTCGAGGCGGAACAATTTCTTGGGAACAGGGTGGTTGGAAAAATTTTCAAGAATTTAAACAACGGCAGAAAAATTTAGCTTGGATTACATTAGGGATAGTTATTTTGAGTTCGATAGAATGGTTTGGATTACTTGTGCTAGCTGTATTAGCTGTTATGGCTTATAGAGGTTTGTATAGTAAAAAACAGAAACCATTAACACCACCTGACGCACCTCTTATACCACCAACGGCGCCGCTTTAGTTTTTTCTCACTCTAAGTTTCTCATCATTACAAAAAGCCAGATCATTTTGGGTAGATCCGGCTTAGTTAGAGGAGATGCTTTTTATTTGATCGTAACAGTTGTTGCTTTAAGTAAGGCATTCTTTTGTTATTTGGTAATAAAAGTTGATAGATTTCAAATAATTTTTCAGCATTTTTACCAGCTTCTTTTATTAGACTACAGACAATCCCGTCGATTTTTTTTATTATCTCTTTTTTGTCTCTGGATAAAGTAGCTAAAGTTAGGGCCTCATGCAAATCTTTAATTTCAGTAATAACTTCGGGCAAGATGAATTTTTCTGTTGAAGTTATTTTGGTTTTGATATGAACAGTTGTAGCAATAGTATTAGGTTGATTTTGGCTTGTTGTTTTTTGCTGGTACTTACTCAGTGCGGAAAAATCCTCAGTTGTTTTAACCATGGTTTGAGCTAGATCTACGAGGTATTTTTTAAAAATAGGATCAATGGTTTCACAGCTTAAGACTTTAATAAGTAGTTGAAATGATGGTTCATTAGGTAGGCCCTCTTCGCAGATTGTTTCTTCTAATGAAAGGCCTTTATTATCAGCCCATACTCTCATGACATCAATACTCACCCCGCTATTTTTCTTTTTATTGATAAGGAACATATGTTAGTTTTTATTTTATAGAATATTTTTTTTACTTAATCATTTTTATCTAGCATTGTCAATGCTAAAAACCACCTTTGATATGAGGTGGTTTTTAGATCTTTTTTAATATTCTTTTAAATATCAAGGTTTTTTACTTTCTGAGCGTGAGTTTGGATAAAATGTTTGCGTGGAGCCACATCACCACCCATGAGCATTTCAAAGGTTTCCGAAGCCTGACCAGCGTCATCAATCGTTACTTGTTTCATAACGCGGTGGGCTGGGTCCATCGTTGTTTCCCAAAGTTGACCTGGATTCATTTCGCCAAGACCCTTATAACGTTGAATATTAATTCGGGTACTTACTTTAGCTTTTTTCACTTCCTCCTCTTCTTCATTTTGATTTTCATCCGTTTCTTCTGGATTTTCAATGATTTCACCGCCCCCTAGTTCCTTAATAATTTTATTTTTTTCCTCGTCAGAGAAAGCATAGCGGACCGTTGAGCCTTTTTTAAGTTGATAGAGGGGTGGTTGGGCAATATAGAGATAACCATCACGGACTAATTCGTTAAAGTGGCGGAAAAAAAGAGTTAATAATAATGTCCGAATATGAGCGCCGTCAACGTCCGCATCAGTCATAATAATAATGCGATGATAGCGCAGTTTAGTAATATCAAACTGATCGTCAATATTTGTGCCAAGGGCAATCACTAAGTTTTTAATTTCATTGTTGGCCAGCATTTTATCCAATCGGGCTCGTTCAACGTTTAAAATTTTACCGCGCAAAGGTAAAATGGCTTGAAAGCCACGATCTCGGCCTTGTTTAGCCGAACCACCAGCTGAATCACCTTCAACAATATAAAGTTCGGATTCTTCTGGTTTACGACTTGAGCAATCAGCTAGTTTTCCAGGCAGTGTCATGCCCTCAAGGGCACCTTTGCGGAGAATTGTTGCTCGGGCAGTACGGGCGGCAATGCGAGCTTGCGCTGATAAAACACATTTAGCCACAATCGCTTCAGCTTCACGGGGATGTTCCTCAAGAAAAGTTGTAAAATTATCACCCATGACTTGCTCAACATAGGTTTTCATTTCGGCGTTACCAAGCTTATCTTTAGTTTGACCTTCAAACTGTGGATCACCAAGCTTGACGCTGATAATCGCGGTAAGACCTTCGCGTACGTCATCGCCGGTTAAATTTTCATCTTTTTCTTTTAAAAGGTTATGATTACGAGCGTAAGTGTTTAAAGTACGAGTCAAAGCTGTACGAAAACCGACTAAATGTGTTCCGCCACCAGGGTTAATAATATTATTGGCAAAAGCCATGACATTTTCGTTAAAGCCATCATTATACTGCAGGGCGATTTCGACTCGAGCGTCTTTTATTTCTTTTTCAACATAAAAAATAGTCTCATTTTTGACCGTACTGTTGCGATGTAACGAAGTAACATAGGTTTTTATCCCACCTTCAAAATAAAAAGTAAAATGTTTAGGCGTATGGCCTTCACGTTGGTCAATTAAATGAAGCGTAATACCTTTAGTTAAATAAGCCTGTTGGCGTAAGCGATCAAGGATTTTTCCCCAACTAAATTCTAGTTCTTCAAAAATTGTGGCATCAGGTTTAAAGGTAATCGTAGTGCCAGTTTTTTTACTATTACCAGTCGGAGCAACTTTTTTTACTGGTTTACCGATTTTATATTCCTGCGTCCAGATTTTTCCGTCACGATGGACTTCGGCTTTAAGATACGAGCTGAGCGCATTAACAACGCTGACACCAACACCATGTAAACCACCCGAAACCTTATAGCCACCACCACCGAATTTTCCACCGGCGTGTAGTTTGGTTAAAACTGTCTCGAGAGCTGAAACTTTTGTGCCTTTATGTATATCAACGGGAATACCACGACCGTTGTCGCTCACAGAAACCATGCCATCACGTAAGAGAATTGTCGTAATTTCCGTCGCAAAGCCAGCCATTGCTTCATCAATGGAGTTATCAACGACTTCCCAGATAAGATGATGTAAACCAGCGGCTGAGGTTGAACCAATATACATGCCCGGGCGCTTACGCACCGGATCAAGGCCTTCAAGAACAGTGATTGATTCCGCGCTATATTGTTCGCTTGAATGTTTAGTATTTTTTACCATACAAAGAGGCTAAAAAAGACAAAAGATATATAAAAATACTACTTAAAAAAGTAATACCTAGCTATACTTATAGTAGCAAAAATTAGCCTTGCTGGCAAGGTATTTTTTACAGTCAAAATGATGAAAATATGGTATACTAAAGGCACTATGTTTATTGACCATACTCTGCCGGTGAACTCTGATATGAGTTCTACTTCCAGTCAACCACCACCAAAAAAATCAAAGAAAATTTTTTTACTCATTGGTGGTGGGTTTATTATTTTGGCTCTGGGTATTAGTGGTTGGTATATCTTTACTCAGAAAAAAAAGTCAGTCAAACCTCCCCAAGACGAAAAACCAGCGATTAATTTACCGCCAAATCCAATTCTACCTGATCCAATTAAGAATGATGATTTAGGTAGTAATGATTTCAAGGGTGAAACTGTTAATTTTGGTTCTTTTTATGCCAGTATGGCTGAACCACTTGATATAAAAATCAAACCAGTACCATTACCACTGAATGTTAAGGCACAGGTAGCAAATTATTATACTGTGGCACGTAAGTTAAACCTTGATACAGCGATTAGTGACTTAAATAAAAATGGCTTTGCTGTCATTAGTAGTCCGTTTGGAAAAAGTAATGATACTTTTTTTGGTATCTATGACCAGTTAGCTGAGCGGGACATACCGATCCTTATTACTTCTGACTTCATGTTATATTATTACCAAAATTCTTTAAAAGAAATTTATAAAGAAATTGAGAGCTCTTATTTTTACGACAATCTTTGGACGGTTAATAAACAATTATTTGAAACGGCTAATGGTCGGTATATTGATCGTCAACGTAAGTCATCTGGTAATCCAGACCCACTCCTTGAAGCTGAGCGACTTGAGGCTGGTTATTTTGCTGTTTCGTTAGCACTGTTAAGTCCAGAAGCGTCCCAAGTTGGTCAAAAAGAGGATTTAAGTGAAACACGTTTATTTTCTCCCAGTGAAGCGCAAAAGTATCAATTTACCGTACCAACCTATTTAATGGACGATGTTAACCAAGAGTTGGCTCTCATTAAAGAAGCTAAAAAGAAGACTAAATCGCCCCTATTTTTATATAATCGTAATTACTCCGAATTTTCTTTACCAAGCGGTTATAGTAACAACGCTAAGCTGAAAAATTTTTATCTAGCTGACCGTTGGCAGACGACTATTTTTCCGCTTTATCATCGTGACGATGGTTGTGCTGATTGTTTGTTAGATCGTGATGACTGGATAATTAACCAAA
>CAZLCH010000026.1:0-6007 GCA_964558025.1 uncultured Gammaproteobacteria bacterium
GTTTGCGTCGAAAATTTAGCGGTAAACTGGAACGAAAGAATACGGTGAAGAATTTGTCAGAAATGCTTAACAAAAAAATTAAAAAATAAATAAATTTTTGATTTATTTATATATTTATTAACTAATTTTTAATATATGAAAAAATATATTGTGGAGGCGATTGGCACATTTGCCCTAACGTTAGCTGTCGGACTTTCGTTAGCCGGTCAATTTCCGGTTTCAACGCCGATTTTAGCCGCGTTGACACTTGGATTGTTTGTGTATTCGATTGGCAATTTATCCGGTGCTCATATTAATCCGGCGGTGACAATCGGCGCTTGGTCAATCAAAAAAATCGAGACTGAAGACTCGATTGGTTATATTATCGCCCAGTTTTTTGGCGCCGCCGTAGCCTTAACATTGATGGCGCAAGTGATTAGTCCAGCCAAGATGATGATTGACAATAGTGTTATGGTTGGCGTCGCGGAATTAATCGGTGCGTTTTTCTTTACCTTTGGTATTGCTTCGGTTATTTATGGTCGTACGCCAAGCCAACTTTCAGGCATTGTTGTCGGTGGCTCACTATTGTTAGGCGTTGCTTTTGCGGCTTTACTTGGTTCAGCCGGCATTATTAATCCAGCCGTGGCGCTCGGCGTCGGTTCATTTGGTTGGATGTATATCTTTGGTCCGATTATCGGGGCAGTAGCCGGTATGCAGGTCTATAAATGCTTACGGGACTAGTTTTTTATACAAAGATAATTAAAACCCCTGGAATATTTTTTCCAGGGGTTTTTGTACATTTATTTATGGTTTTATAGCTGAGATAAATTGAGAGGCATTGTTATCAACAATAGCTAAGTCACTACTATCAACAAAATCATCACCATTTAAGTCAGTTTGTACATAGCCTGACGTATAGTTATAAACAGCGTTATCAACCTGACCAAGGTCAGAAGCATCAATAATTCCATCTTGGTTAACATCACCGCTATAGATACAATATTTACCATTTTTTAGCACAAGATTATTGCCATAGGCTTGGCTGGCGGCGGTGGTAAAGTTATAATTCATTGTCCCATTTTGAAATCTTTGAGTGGTAGCACTCCAGGTTTCGATTGAATTTCGATGATTCACTTGGAGATAATAGAAAGTGCCGTTCGTGATCCGAGGGAAGCTTATTATACCTTTGCCGGTGGAATCTAAAACTGCGGTATTAGAATCAACAATGATATATGGTGAAGTATTATTTCTCATATATGTTCTCACTGTATCTCTACTCATACTATTATTATAAGAGTTATAAAAACCTTCAATAAGGCATGTAAGATTTAGTTTTGGTGAGGATAGTTTATAAATAACATCATTATTTTTACTGGTGCCCAAATATAATTCACCATTTTGATCACGCCCAAAAGTTGTAAAAGAGAAGTTAGTTGTATCAAATAATGGTTGTGCGATTCGCGTATTGGTATTCAGTGCCCAAACTTTTCCTAAAACCCAATCAGCAAAAATATACTGACCGTATAGTTCAGGAAACTGATGGCCGCGATATACATAACCGCCAGTGACAGATCTGCCAAGTGGAGCAACATGTTCATAGGCATAAAAAGGATCTTTTAAATTTTTTCCAATCGTGTCACAAGGATCATTAGGAGGAAAATAGTAGTTACACTCTGGGCCCACTTTTATGTTCCAGCCGTAATTACGACCCTTTTCAATAATAATATTTATCTCTTCCCAAATATTTTCTCCGACGTCACCTACCCATATTATATTAGTCAAGGTGTCAAGGCTCATCCGCCAGGGATTACGAAATCCCCACGCATAAATTTCTTTGCGTTTGCCGGTCGTATCATTAAAAAGTGGGTTATCAGAGGGAATATCATAATTACCCCATTGGCTCGTGGTCGTATCGACTTTGATCCTGAGAACTTTTCCATAGAGATTATCCAATTTTTGTGCGAGATAGCCTCTGTCCATCAAACTATCATTGTCCCAACTATTATCACCAAGTGCATAGTAAAGGTGATAGGTACCACTATCTTTTCGAAACACCATACCGCCACCCGGATGACCTGGTTTATCAAACTTTATACTATCGATAATCATAGTTTTTGAACTCGTGATGACCGAATCATGGTTTGTCGGTGAAACAGTGAATTGCGCTAGAGCCCAGTAGACAATACTATCTTGACTGGAAGCATAGGTATAGGCGACATAAATATGTCGATTAGCTTCGAAATAAGGTGAAAAAACCAAGCTAAGCACACCATAACTTCCAAATCGATCACTAACTATCCCACTTAAGTCAGCAAAGGTTTTTCTCACCGATACATTTGGCGAATTATCAAAAACATAAATTTTTCCTTTTGCTTCGCAAATGTACATTTTGTTATTGTGACTTTGAATATCAGTCACGAGTGTAAAGTTACCAACATTAGGAAAGGCGTTGACGATTTTGTAACTCTCTTGCCCGAAAGAGAATTGGTAATACATGAGGCAGAGACAACTTATCATAAGCAGTATAAGCCTTTTTCTTGTAGTTTTTTTCATTTTTTGAACCTCTTTTTAAAGTTTTTTGTTATCAAAATTGATAACAGGCAACCCTAGCATACCAACCTCTGGTTTGTCAACCATCTCTGACTGAATATTAGCTAAAAACAAGAAAAAATCGTATACTTTAGGTATGAGAATCTGGGATATTGAGGTTAAAAAATTATGCCGAAAACACCTCTTAGGTGAGCATCGTGAGCTTCATGGCTTATGGAATATTTTAACCAAACATGGTGGACGTGGCGGCTATTCCCATCACCCAGAAACAAAACGGTGGATAGGAAAACTCAAGGCGCTTTATATTCGACATGAGGCCCTAGTGAGAGAAATGAAGCGACGAGGTTATGATCATCGGTCGCCACTGGATAAAAAATACGCGGTTGGTAAGCGGACGCAAGATTTTTTAATTAATAGTCTGCGCGAACAACAAAAACTTTTACAAGCCAAACCATGTGATTGTTTGTTACGCGAGAAATAATTTTTCTCTTTTTATTTTTAATTAATATTATTATATGTCATGGGTTATCTATGCTATTCTATCGGCTTTCTTTGCTTCATTAGTAGCAATTTTTGGTAAGATTGGTATTAGAGGGGTTGATAGTAATGTAGCAGTGGCGATTCGCACCATCGTGATCGTTGTCTTTGCTTGGGGGATTGTGTGGCTACAGGGTAATGCGCATGACATTTTTAAAATTTCCAAATATTCCTATCTTTTTATTATTCTTTCTGCCATCGCGACTGGTTTATCATGGTTATTTTATTATAAAGCCCTGCAAATCGGTGAAGCCTCACGCGTTGCTCCGATTGACAAATTAAGTTTGGCGTTAACGATTATATTAGCTTTTGTCTTACTCGGTGAAAAACCCACGGTAGGTAATGTAACTGGTGGATTACTAGTAACCGCTGGTGTGCTAGCAACCATTTTTATCAAATAATATTATGTCTAATTTTTTTAAATCATTATTAGATCATATTAATCCTCTTGAACACAGTAACCCTGAAGCTGAAATTAGCCCAGCCGTTAAGGCGATGGTTGAAGATATTAATCGTACTAGTGCGCAACTCGAAGCCCCAGGACATATCATGAAATTATTAGAGACCCATGGACAATTATTATCAACGGCCGAAAAATCTTTACTAGAAAAAACCATTTTTCAGCAACCATGGTCAAGCCTCAGTCATAATAATTTAGCAATGGAAGATTTAAAAAAATTAGACACAGACTTTATTCAGCTAGGTGAATTTTGTGAAGATGCTAAAATTGCACAACTGGTACCGAGCGAGATCGGTAGTTTTTGGGTCAAGGAAGCTTTAGAAAAAAATATGACGTCCAACTCATGGGAAGCTCTACAAACGTTATATACAACTTGGCCATTATCAACGCCGGAAAATTTCAAAATAGCATTATTTACCGCTTTTCGTCACTTATCATCAAGCGATCAAGAACAATTATTACATAATCACGATTTTTCCGAATTTCTTCGTCGCGCGGGCATTGATAGTCGTTTTCTTGTTATTGTCAAAGGTCTTGAAGAAGAACTGACTGAAGCGGCCTAGCCTCTAAAGTGATATATGAATGAGTATCAGCTAAAGATTTTGACTTTTAATGTTTGGGATCTGCCACTCACCTTGAAAAGATCTCGTAAAGAACGTCTAAAAGCGATTGCCGATTATTTAAAAACTGTTACTGCTGATATTATTTTCTTGCAAGAAGTTTGGTTTAATGATGCACGGCGATTATTGTCTGAATCTTTAACGCAAAAATTTTATGAGCCATCACAGATAGAAAACAATAATCTATTTTCCAGTCGATCTGGCGGTTTAATGATTTTTTCAAACAGACCATTATCATCAACAACTTTTCATCAGTTTTCACCTGTTTACTGGCCGATCAGTGAATGGGTCGGTCATAAAGGTTGGATAACAACTCTCATAGCTTTGCCGATCGGTACTATTTGTCTTATCAATACCCATCTTTATCAACCCCGACCAGCTATTCGTCACCAGCAATTTCAAGAACTTATGTCATATATAAAGAACAATCAATCTTACCCTGTGATTCTGGCCGGTGATTTTAATCAATCTAATCTTAATGAGCAATTAGATTATAAAGTGACTTTAGATTCTGTTGGTTTATATGAACCAACAGATTATACTCACACATTATTACAGACTCATCGGTTAGAAAATGACTATGCTCGCACCTGGTCAAACCGTGCCGAACGTTCTGAACAAATTGATTATATTTTTATCAGCAATCAAGATCGCTGGAAAATAGAGATAAAAAGTTATCAAGCACTTCATCTTGATCCGCCACTATCAGATCATGATCCACTTTTATTAACTTTGAATATCATCTAATCCCATGCCTCCTGAACTAGCCGCTTATATTACCGAGTACGGTTACCTTACTATTTTTCTTTTGGTTTTCATCCAAGAGCTTGGCGTACCAAACCCAATTCCTAATGAATTGATTTTATTGTTTGCTGGTTATTTAGCTTCTATTGGTACCTTAAGTATTACTGGCGCCGTTTTGACAGCAGTGTTGGCTGATGCGATTGGTACGATTACCTTGTATTCGGTTTTTTATTATTGTGGTAAGGTAATTATGAAGCATATCAGTCGGTTATTACCCAGTCAGAAAATCAAACAGTTAATGGCCTATTTATCAAAGAAGGGGCGGTGGGGTGTGTATATCGGACGACTTTTACCCCTCTTACGTGGCTATGCTTCAGTGGCGGCCGGTCTTCTGCGGTTACCACCACGCGAGTTTATTCCCGTAGTGGTACTCTCGGGACTGACGTGGAGTGGAGGCTATGTAATCCTTGGTTATTTGCTTGGCCCACAATGGGAAAAAGTTTCAGATTATTTTGGCTTTAAAAATTCTTTGTTGATTTTATTAGGAGTGGTTATTATTTATATTGTTAGTGTACGGCTGTATGGTTTTTTCAAACAGCGTTATAAACTGTAATTTGTTATGAAATTTTCTATTATCATCCCGGCCTTGAACGAGGCTAAAATTATCGAACGGACTGTTAAACGTCTTCTACAACAGACAGTAAAACGATCTGACTATGAAATTGTTGTGGTTGATAATCGCTCAACTGACGGTACGGCACGACTTGCGCGCGCGGCGGGCGCTAACATTGTTATTTCCGAAAAATTACAAGGCACCAACTTTGCCCGTCAACGCGGCGTGGAAGTCTCTCATGGCGAGATCGTTGCTTTTTTAGACGCTGATTGCGTACCGGCCGCTACTTGGTTAGAACGAATTGAGTATAACTTAAGAAAACATAATGTCGCCGGAGTTTCTGGCCCCTATGATTACGGTTTTACCGGTTTAAACAGAATTGTCTCAACCCTGATTACTGATTGGTTTATGCCTTATATGGCTGATATTTTGTATTTGCTGTTCGGGCGTAAGGCTGGAGTGATGATTGGTGGAAATTTTGCGGCTTGGCGTTCGGCCATTAAT
>CAZLCH010000027.1:0-5684 GCA_964558025.1 uncultured Gammaproteobacteria bacterium
ATTTTTAACCTAACAAAGCAATAGCATCTTTAATCTTTTCGATTGATTCTTTCTTGCCGAGAACGCTGATAATTTCAAACGGTCCAGGACTATTTTTTTGTCCACTCACCGCCACTCGTAAGGGCCATAAATAGTCACCAAGCGGTTTATTATTGTTTTTAAGATAGCCTATAATAGTTTTCTCGAGTTCTTCTCTATGCCAGGTATCGTTTGAAAAATTTTCTAATATCGGTAGTAATTCCTCAAGATTCTTTTTTATATCGCTTTGAGTTAATTTTTTCCATAATAACAAGTCAGGTTCATAACTTAATTTTGTATCAAAGAAAAGTTTAGTATTTTCTGGTAACTGAGCGAGGTAATGTAATCGTGGCTGTTCAAGCTCTAACACCGCCCCTAAAAATTCATCGGAGTTTTTATGGGTAGCCGCAGTGGTGAGTGCAGTATTAAAAAATGGTTTAGCTAGTTTTAATAATTCAGGTAGTTTTTTATTGCGTATATAGACACTATTAACATAATCAAGTTTTTCTTGATCAAAAATAGCCGAACTAACGCCAATACCATCAAGATCAAAAATCGTTTCTAATTCCTGTAGGGAAAAAATTTCCGTATTATTTTTCGGATGCCAACCTAAAAGAGCACAAAAATTAATTAAAGCCTCAGGTAAATAACCTTTAGCCAGATAATCTTCAACAAAAACATCACCCTGACGTTTACTAAGTTTACCGCCGGTTTTGTTAAGGATAAGGGGTAGATGAATAAAACAAGGTGGTTTCCACTCAAAAGCTTGGTAGAGTAGAATATTTTTTGGCAGTGATGGTAACCATTCATCGCCGCGGGTGACATGAGTAATCTTCATCAAATGATCGTCAACCACTGACGCAAGTTGGTAAGTTGCTCCCCCGTCTGATTTAAGGAGAACATGATCTTCTAATTCTTTAGCTTGGAAAGTAATAACACCGCGTAATTCATCATGCACAGTGACCTCGCCTTCAAGCGGCATGGCCTGTCTAATAACATACGGTTGTCCTTCGGCTAAACGTTGTTTTATTTCTTCAGGCGTGAGATTGCGATAACGACGATCATAACGAGGCGGCAGATGATGAGCGGCTTGCTCTTGATACATTATTTCCAATTCTTCGGGCGTGGCAAAACAGTAATAAGCAGAGCCTTTTTCAACTAGTTCTTGAGCATATTTTTGGTAAAGCTCAAGACGTTGACTTTGGATATAGGGTCCGTATTTCCCACCGATATGTGGCCCCTCATCAAATGTAATTCCCATCGTCGTAAGGGTCGTGATTAGTTTTTCCGTCGCACCCTGCACTTCTCGTTTAGCGTCAGTATCCTCAATTCGCAAAACTACTTCCCCACCCCAGTGACGGGCTAATAAATACGTAAATAAAGCCGTACGAAAATTACCTAAATGTAGGTAACCGGTTGGCGATGGTGCTAAACGCAGGCGAGGTTTGTTTGATGATGTCGTTTTCATAGAATATAGGCCACTATATCATTTTGTTTGTATTTTTTCAAAATAAGCAATCACGTCGTCAGCCCCTTGGTAACAATGCTCTCCGTCCCAAAAAAATGGTACTGAGAGGTCGTTTTCAGTAATCTTACATTGACTGGCGATACTTTTCAGTAAATTAATATTGTTTTCGTCACTACCTACCTCACGCTCAACATAATATAAACGATTTTTAATATTATGATCAGCAACATATTGATTCACAGTAGCACAGTGAGGGCAGGTTCTAGAAAAAAAATAAAATTGGCCGGGCGGTATAGTCACCAAATTATTTTTAGTTGTCGGCGATATATTTTCTGGTGATAATTTTTTTCCACAGCCGGTGAGGCACAGTAAAGCGAGTACGATAAAAAAAAGATATTTTATTTTCATAATAATTACCTTAGTCGTTTGGTTGTCACCACATTATTTTTTAAATGTTTACTCACTCCAGCAATAATGCCTAAACCAGCTAAAGCGGAAATCATCGCTGATCCGCCATAGCTAATTAAAGGTAAGGGCACGCCGGTCATCGGCAAGAATCTGATAATCCCTCCAATGTTGAGGATAACTTGGATAATGAGCCACATACCAATACCAATCGTTACATTGCGGCCAAAGGTATCAGGTGAGCGAACGGCGATAATATAAGAGCGATAAAATAGAAAGCCAAAAAGAATAATAAGTAGGACACTAAAAACTAAGCCGGTTTCCTCAGCAATGACAGCAAAAATAAAATCGTTTTGAACTTCAGGTAAGTATAAGAATTTTTGCCGACTCTCGCCGATACCTCGTCCCAAAATCCCGCCTGAACCAACGGCAATCAACGATTGGTTAAGCTGGTAACAAGCTTTTTGCGGACTATACGTCGTATCAAAGACACAACGGAAACGATCAAGGCGGTACTGACCCCGGGGAATAACCATTAAAATAATTAAACAGCCAATGCCCCCACACATCAGTAAAAGAACATGTTTTGTACTGCCGCCGGCAATATAATAAACCGCAAAAGCGGCGATGGTGAGAATAAAAAGTGTTCCTGGGTCTGGTTGTAAGAGCATCAGAAGAGCGACAATCCCATAAACGGTCATAAACGATTTAAAACGCTGGGGAGTATCAGAGCTTTTTTCAAACAGAGCCGCTAAGTAGACAATAAAGGTTAACTTAACAAATTCAGCTGGTTGGAGAGAGAGGCCAAAGAGGCTAATCCAGCTACGAGATCCATTAACTTCTTTGCCAAGTCCAGGGATAAAAACAAGTAGTAATAAACCAAGTGAACACAGCAAAAGAAAAAAAGCGATTTTTCGAAAATGGCGATAATCAATTTTAGAAAAAAACCAAAAAGCTAATCCCCCTAAGACTACGGTAACAATCTGATGTTTTAAAAAATAGTAGGTATCATGGTACGTGTTATACGCAACAACCGAAGAGGCACTGCCAAGCATCACCAATCCAAAAGCAACTAAAATAATGATTATTACTAAAAATTTTTGATCAATCGTTGTTTGCGTTGATGAAGCATGGCGACGAAAAAAGTTAAACAAACGAGCTAGCATACTATTTTATTTTGTTATATTATATATTTTTAATCCAGCTTTGTACTACCACATTCGATCCAAGAAAAAAACTACTAAACCAATCGCCGTTGAGATCCAAGCAATGACCCAAAAACGCATGACGATTTTTGCTTCTGACCAGCCTCGAGCTTCAAAATGATGATGGATTGGTGCGGAGAGAAAGATTTTTTTACCACGAATTTTTTTGGAAATGATTTGGATGATTGTTGAAAGAGCTTCTAAGACGAAGACCGAACCAATAATCATTAAAATAATCGCACTATCAGTCAGCATACCAATAATACCCAGAGTAATACCAAGACTCATTGAACCAGTATCACCCATAAAAAACCGTGCCGGCGTAATATTAAACCATAAGAAGGCTAATAAACACCCAACAATAATGCCGCAAAGCGTCGCTAATTGGAATTTCCCATTAACAAAAGCGATTACCGAGTAGGCGGTAAAACTTGTCAGTAAAACGCCACCAGCCAAGCCATCAAGACCATCAGTCTGGTTGACCGAGAAAGCCGTACCAACAATCACAAGAATAAAAACAATAATATAACTCCAACCAAGTTGAAAATGGCCGAAAAAAGGAATGTTAAAAGTGTCACGTTCCAGTTTAAAATAAAACCATAAAGCGCCAATCGCAGCGATGAGCGTATAAATTAAAATTCGTTTGCTCATACTCAATCCCCCGCCACCCTTTGAGCCTTTGCCGCGTACATCAAGCCAATCATCACATAAACCAACCAGCGCTGTCGCTAATAAGACACCAAGTGGGAGCCAAGTTTCAGAACGAGATAAAAAGTTAAGGTGTTGTAAAAAGTTTGATCCACTCCATTTCCCGGCATAATAGATGACTAACGCAAAAGCAATCGTTGTTACCCAAATTAATACCCCGCCCATGGTTGGGGTACCGCTTTTTCCGGCATGAAGTTTTGAAAAAATTGGCGTTGAACCAGAATTGCGGATTGTTTTACCTAACTTGTAGGTATACAAGATTTTAGTCCATAGAGGCGTTAAAAACATTGCGACTAAAAAAGCCGAACTTGATAACACTAATATTTTGATAATTTGTGTTTCCATAATAAGTGACATTAACTAAAATTAATGGCGTACAGTAAATAGGTTGCGACCAATATCCAAGCATTAAGTATAAGACTTATTAGGAGTAGCTGATGACCTGGCATTGATTCGTTCTTTCTGACTAATAGAGCACCAATCAAAACATTAAAAATGAGTACGGCTAGGCCGCTTAATGGTAAGGTAAAAAGTTGCTGAGCTGAGTTAATTCTATCAATGCCGAAAATAATCGTATAGTGAGTAATAGCCAAGTTGTCACCTAGAGTTCGGACTAGTACTATCACTAAAAACCAAGTACAAAGATTTAAGAGTACGGAAAAACTGACGTAGATAACTGTGCTTTTACGCAAAAAAAAGTCGGCAAGAGCCGTGCGATATCTACCGGCGCCAAGGTAGATATAATGTAAAGCTTTGGAAAATACCAATTTCATACCTACAGTATAGTGTATTTTTTACTTCCTATCTAGGTGTGTGATGAGCGGCTGTATATAATTGCTGTACGAGTTGAGGCAAGACCCGAATAACTGTCATAATTTCTTGCCGAGTAGTGAGTTGTCCAAGACTTAGTCGGATTGCACCACGCGCAATCTCTTCTGATTTACCCATGGCTAACAAAACATGTGAAATAGTGATATCCCCAGAAGCGCAGGCTGAACCAGTAGAAACTGCGATCCCCTTTTCATCAAGCAATGCTTGGAGTAAATCACCTTCCAGTCCCGGAAAAGAGATATTAAGAATTGAAGGAACACTATCGTTAAGTGGTGTGTTAAGCACTAAAGCGGGCAATTTTATTTTTAGTTGTTGCAGTAATAGATTTCTAAGATCATAAATTTGTTTTGATACTTTTTTTTGTTGGTGACTGGTTTTTTTCAGCGCTGTTGCCAAACCAACTACAGCCGGAACATTAACCGTACCACTACGTAAATTTCTTTCTTGATGGCCACCATACAGCAGTGGTTTTAAAGTAATTCCAGAACGACAATATAATAACCCAGCTCCTTTGGGACCATATATTTTATGGCCAGATAAGCTCATCAGATCAACATGAAGTGAACGTGGCGCACAGGGTAGAAAATTAAGAGCTTGCGTGGCATCAGTATGAAATAATATTGGGACTGGCTTTTTTCCACGACGACGAGTTGGGGTGTTAAGCCATTCGGTATATCTTTTTTTATTATAGTTAGAGATAAGTCGACCAATTTTTTTTATTGGTTGGGTTGTACCGGTTTCACTATTAACATAGCCGATTGAGATAAGTCGAGTTGTCGGTCGTAAAGATTTAATAACATTAGCTGGTTCAATAAGCCCGTATTGATTAACTGGTAGATATGTAACAGTCGCCCCTCTTTTTTCTAACTCATGACAAGGTTCAAGAATCGAAGCATGTTCGATTTTTGTCGTGATGATATGGCTATTTTTTAAGCTATTATGACCGATGATACCAAAGAGAGCGAAATTATTAGCCTCAGTTGCGCCAGAAGTAAAAATAAGATCATTACCTTCAACTTGCAAAAGCTTAGCAATTAAGTAACGGGCAT
>CAZLCH010000028.1:0-5459 GCA_964558025.1 uncultured Gammaproteobacteria bacterium
TGATGGTACGAGTACTGGCGGCGGTACCAGCGGTGGTAACGGCAAAAAAACTCGTGATGGTAATCCTTTCTTACCCTTTGCTTTATGACGACCGTAACCCAAACTCCCGATAAACAACAAGGTCTCTTGGAATTTTTAATTGCCAAGCATGCTTTGTCATCAGAAACGGCCGCAACGATTCAAAAAGCATCAGCTGAAAGTAGTAAATCAATTGATGAGTTGGTCATTGAACAGAATGTAATCAATATTGAGGATTATACACGCATCAAAGCTGATTTTTTCCATTTTCCTTACATTGATTTATCGGACAAGTCGATTGATGAAGATACAATCAATATTATTCCGATTAGTATTGCCGAACATTATAAAATTATTGCGTTTGAAAAGGCTGATAAGCGTTTAAAAGTTGGTTTGGTTGATGCGACTAACTTTAAAGCGATTGAAGCTATGGATTTTTTGGCGCAGAAAAATAAATTAAAAGTTGATTATTTTTTAATTTCCAGTTTTAGTTTTAACAGTGCTTTTAGTCAGTATAAAAACTTTAGTAAAGAAATTGAAGGTGCTTTAGCAGTCAAAGCTAAAGAAGATTTGGTGAAAAAAGAAGAAATTGCCGCGCGACTTGATGATGATACAAAAAATGACGGCGTTATTAAAGACGCTCCTGTCTCAAAAATTGTTTCCGTTATTATTCGGCATGCGATTGAGGGGGGAGCGAGTGATATTCATATTGAACCAATGCCGAATGAGTGTCGGGTTCGCTATCGTATTGATGGTATTTTACACACCTCGTTGACACTACCAAAAGATATTCATTCAGCGGTGATTGCCCGTATTAAAGTTTTGTCTAACTTAAAGCTTGATGAATCACGCGCCCCTCAGGACGGCCGTATTCGATTACTAATTGATAACCGTGAGGTTGATTTTCGTGTTTCGTCCTTACCGTTACTTAATCAGGAAAAAGTCGTCATGCGTGTACTCGATAGCTCTAAAGGCATTGTTAGCCTTGACAAGCTTGGTTTTGTTGGACAAGCGGCTGAGGTACTTGATGCCAGCTTTAAGCGGACCGGTGGTATCATGTTGATTACCGGTCCGACTGGGTCTGGTAAAAGTACAACGTTATATTCATTACTGGCCATCTTAAATAAAGAAGAAACCAATATCACGACCCTTGAAGATCCAATTGAATATCAACTTAAAGGTATTAACCAATCACAAATTCGTGCTGAAATCGGTTTTACATTTGCCAGTGGTCTACGTTCAATTTTGCGTCAAGATCCTGATGTCATCATGGTGGGAGAAATTCGTGATAATGAAACAGCTGAATTAGCCGTCCACTCTGCTTTGACTGGTCACCTTGTTTTATCAACCCTTCACACTAATGACGCGCTTGGCACGATTGCTCGTTTGCTGGATATGAAAGTTGAACCGTTTTTGCTAAGTTCAGTTTTGAATATTGCGTTAGCTCAGCGCTTGGCACGACGCTTATGTACCTATTGCCAAACAGAAGATAAACTCGAACCTGAGCGATTAAAACATATTAAGGAAGAATTTGCTAAAATACCAATCGATTTAATTAAAAAAGTGATTCCCGATTTTAATGTTGAGACGATCAAATTTATGCGTGGTCAAGGTTGTTCGCATTGTGCTAATACCGGCTATCATTCCCGTTTAGCAGTGGTTGAAGCGATAGACTTTAATCAAGGGATGCGTGATTTAATTATTCAAAAGCATGGCGCTGTTACGATTGAGGATGTTCGTGCTAATCAACCATTTTTGACTATGAAAGAGGATGGATTGATAAAAGTTGCCCAAGGTCTTACCACCATCGAAGAAGTCATGCGGGTAATTGAAAACTAGTTTATGAGTCTTCGTAAACCAAAAATTTTAATTGTTGAAGATAATCACTTTCTTTTAATGATGTATAGCCGTAAATTTTTGGCTGAGGGTTTTATTGTTCATGGCGTTCGTACTGCTAAAGAGGCCTTAACTGAAGCTAAAACTCTTCAAGCTGATGTAATTTTGTTAGATGTTATTTTGCCGGATGAAGATGGTTTGTCAGTGTTAAAGAAATTAAAACGTAGTAAAGAAACTATCGCTACTCCAGTTGTAATGTTAAGTAATATTAGCGAAGCCCTCTATCGCGAGCAGGCTAAAATTTTTGGCGCGGCGGCCTACCTTATTAAAGCTTATACTGAGCCAGGCGAAGTGGTGGCACTGATTAAAGGTTTGTTAAAGAAATAATATTGTATGCCATCATATAATTTTAGAATTTTTGATAAAGAAACAAATCGTGATGAAACGGGCGTGGTTGAAGCTGATAATGAAGCCCAGGCAATGGAGACGTTAACTTCGCGCGGCTATCGGATTATCAGCTTACAGGAAACTAACCGAAAGTCATTATCAGGTTTTAGTATTAAAAATTTATTTTCGTCGGTTGGGATAAAAGATGTAGTTGTCTTTTCCCGCCAATTTTCAGTCATGATCAGTGCCAGCGTGCCGGTGGTTGAAGCCCTTAAAGTGATTTCGCAACAAGCGGAGAATTCGAAATTACGTCGTATTATTAGTGAGATTGCCGATGAAGTTACTAGTGGTGATACGCTTTCAGCCAGCTTGGCTCGTCGTCCCAAATTATTTTCAAATTTTTATGTCAGCGTTATTAAATCCGGTGAACAGTCTGGTAAGTTGGATGATTCACTCAATTATATTGCCGACGAGATGGAAAAAGACTATGACATGAATCGAAAAATTAAAGGCGCAATGGTGTATCCAATCTTTGTAGTAACGATGATGGTTATTATTGGTATTTTGATGATGATGTTTGTCGTGCCTAAATTAACTTCAATTATTGTTGAAGCTGGCGGTGAATTACCCTTTGCTACCCGAGTCTTAATCGCTGTTTCTAGTTTTTTAGTTAATTTTTGGTGGGTAGTAATTGGCGGGGTAGTGGCTTTGATTATTGGTGCTCGTTTTTATTTACACAGTCATACTGGTCGGCGACAGTTTGATTATATTATTCTTCATTTACCGATTTTTGGGAATTTGTTGCGGATGATCTACCTGGTTCGTTTTAGTCGTTCGATGAGTACGCTCATTGCCGGTGGTGTTAATATCACCTCTAGTTTACAAGTTGCCGGTGATGTTATTAATAATAAATATTATAGTGAGTTGATTGATAAGACCATTGCTGAAGTAGAGGGTGGTAATTCAATTTGCAGTGTTTTTATGGTTTCAAAGGAAATCCCTTCAATGGTCTCTCAGATGATGCTCGTAGGTGAGAAAACTGGTAAATTAGACGCGGTTCTGGAGCGTATTACCACTTTTTATAATCGTGAAATTACCACTTCACTAACCAGTCTTATGTCTTTAATTGAACCGTTGCTCATGGTAATTATGGGTTTGGGTGTTGGCGTTATGGTTGCGGCAATTTTACTGCCGATGTATAATGTAGTTAGTCAGATTTAAGCACCTATGGTACATAATACTTGTAGCTTTTGTTCAAGTATTGTATACTGTGGATATAATCTTGCACGAACTATTCGTGACTAATTAGGAAGGGGGTGAGACCATGAAATTAAATAATCACAAAGGTTTTACATTAATTGAATTACTCGTTGTTATCGCAATTATCGGTATTCTGTCGACATTGGCGATTGTGGCGTTAGGTAATGCCCGTGCTCGTTCTCGAGACGCCAAGCGTGTGTCTGATATTCGTCAGATTCACTCCGCTCTGGAGCTCTATTTTAACGATAACGGTATCTATCCAACAGCTATTACCCCGGGTAACTCATTATCCAATGGTACAACTACGTATATGGCGGCTATACCAAGTAATCCAACCCCAGTTAATGATGGTAACTGCCCAACTACTGGTGGTTCTGGTTCCCAGTATTCTTATAGCCATTATAGTAATGCCAGTTATGTCTTAACCTACTGTGTTGGTGCGCAAACGGGCGATATTACAGCTGGTACTCACCGGGCAGGACCAAATGGCGTAAACCTCTGGTAAATTAATTTTGAAGATTGTTAATATTAATATATAGACTGCCGTTTAGGCAGTCTATATTGTTATTAAGTTAATAGCGATCTATATTTTTGATAAACATTTGTATATTTTTTTTAAACATTGTATAATGTGTATATAATTTTATATACAAATATATACATTATTAATTTCTATCACTAAGGTGAAAAATATGATATTAATTAATTCTCGTGGTTTTACATTAATTGAATTACTCGTTGTTATCGCAATTATCGGTATTCTGTCGACATTGGCGATTGTGGCGTTAGGTAATGCCCGTGCTCGTTCTCGAGACGCCAAGCGTGTGTCTGATATTCGTCAGATTCACTCCGCTCTGGAGCTCTATTTTAACGATAACGGTATCTATCCAACAGCTATTACCCCGGGTAACTCATTATCCAATGGTACAACTACGTATATGGCGGCTATACCAAGTAATCCAACCCCAGTTAATGATGGTAACTGCCCAACTACTGGTGGTTCTGGTTCCCAGTATTCTTATAGCCATTATAGTAATGCCAGTTATGTCTTAACCTACTGTGTTGGTGCGCAAACGGGGGGCGTGACTGCTGGTACTCACCGGGCAGGACCAAATGGTACCAATCTTTGGTAATGTAGCTTTTCAATTATTTATTTATAATACAGACTGCTCTTTTTAGTGGTCTGTATTTTATATCATATGGTTTCTAGAGATCAGGTAATATCTAATTCTGAAAAAATTCCCCGTTGGTGTATTTATGGGATTGTTTTTTTAGTGCCAATCTATTTTGCTTGGTTGCAGGAAAATTACTCAGTGTTTGATTTAAGTAAGTCATTGGTTCTTCATTTTCTATTAGGTATTGGTTTATTGAGTTGGTTGATAACTGTTAACTTGAAAGGCTATGTTATCTGGCGTGGTAATCGGTTATTAGTTATTTTTGGTTGTTTAGTGGCCGGGATATTTTTAGTGAGTACCATCTCTTCACTACATCCTGTGATTAGCCTATGGGGAAGCTATGAACGCATGCAGGGCTTATACAATCTTTGGCACTATCTAGGCTTGGCTTTTTTGATACTCGTGATGTTACGGGATAGACAAGATATACATCATCTGGTTAAAGCTCTGTTATTTGGTTCAACCTTTGCGTGTTTATATGGCATTATACAAGTTTTAAACTTAGACCCCTTGGGTTGGTCTGAGAATATTACACGAATTTTTTCCACCTTTGGTCAGCCTAATTTCTTTGGCCACTATGTATCAACACTTTTACCTTTAACTATTTATGCAATTGTGTACTTAAGTCGGAACCTACGAACTCGCCTTGAGTATAGTATATTACTTGGTTTGCAATTAATTTGCCTTTTATTTACCTATAGTCGGGGTGCCTGGTTAGCGGTTATTATAACCTCATTTCTATTTATTATTTTTGTTCTATGGCGTCGAGGCAAAAAAGTAGTG
>CAZLCH010000029.1:0-5308 GCA_964558025.1 uncultured Gammaproteobacteria bacterium
CCTAACTACGACTCCTATGTAGATTCATTGGAGGGACTGTCTATATCTAAATTTATAAATAAAAAAGATAATATACTTGTCCCTAATTTAACTTACGCGCCAAGAGCATCTTTTATGCCTAAAAACACAATAGTAGATGGATCTGTGGCTATTTTACTAACAAAAGAGCCTGAGATAAAAATATCTCCGAAAGATCTTGATTATTTTTCCAGTAAAGAGTTCACTGAATTTTATAGACTTGCAAGGAATCTGGGTACGAGATCTCTTAATATTGACAACAACTCTGTTTTCTTCTTCGGTATCAAAAAATAACTACTTAGCAGCTAAAACAGCCTCGACTTCTTCTATTGTTGAGCTGTTTTTTAATTCCAGGTTGAAGAGTTCGTTCAACATTTTAATATATTCTGAGAGGCTATAGAATCCATCCTCCGCAATCATCGATTCTTTAATGCTATGTAGCTTCATTTTCAAACAAGATAGCTGATATTGGGGGTCGATAGTCCGAGTGTTCCCTTTTATATGAGCACAAGAAAAATGTTGCCCAGGCGTCAAGCAGATTAAATTCTCCTTAGCTAGGGTAAACTGAGAGTATGACTGCCTGGGCAATATATGATGAACATGAATTCCACTCTCAGGTAAGTACCCTAGTTGAGGGTCTTGTATTTCGCTTTCATTGTTATGTCGTCTCGCAACTGCGTCTTTCGCTTTTTGTAGCAATGTCTCAACAACGCCCTGGCTATTTATATCTGTGAGAATTTGTTCCTGATATTGCTGCCGCGTCATCCCACTCGGTTTGTCTTTATCTCTAAAATTTTCACGATTATATATTAGATATGCATAAGGACATGGTCCATCTATTATATTTGAGGCATCTTCACCTGGTAATCGATTTTTATAACAAAAAACATTAAATATCTTGTTTAGAACCCTGTAAGTGTGTTTTCTATCTTCCCCTCTGATTGCCGTGAATTGTTTCGCCCATTGCCAATATTCCTCTTTAATCCTCATATAATGTTCCTGGTCAGGATGCTGTTTATATTCTTCAAAAACTGTTCCTAGGCCGTTATCATTAATAAATTTTTCCGTATATTCACATAAAAACTTAGAAGCATTTAAGTCGTTTACCGCAATAAATTTTAGTATATCTATTTCATTAACTTTATATTTTTTTGGCCTTGAAGAAATCTGAGTCAAAATTCCCGCGAAAGAAAGCACCCCCAGTTGGTATGAGCTCACTTTATTATATTCATTTTCTGCATTATCTTGGGGTGCTTTTGAAAAGTAGTCCTGCATTAAATCATTAAATACGCTAGATTCTCTTATATCACGATCGGAAAATTCTTTATTTTCGTCATCCTGAATTAAATCAAGGACAACATAAGCAACACACCATATTAGATCAGGTGTTATTTTTTGTTCGAAATGAACCCCAACACACGGGGTTTTTCTCAAATTTTTTGTTCTAAAATATTCGTCGAAATCCATTGTATTGAGGGGTATCGGTCACCGATACTATACACTAAGATGCTGCGGGACCTGGATTCGAACCAAGATACTCGCCTCCAGAGGGCGATGTCCTACCATTAGACGATCCCGCATGATGATTAGTTAAAAGTTATAACTAACTGTTGTCATCCCACTATCTTCCCCCCAAACGCCTTTAACAGATTATCAATCGTCGACGAATCAATTCCCGCCGCTTCGGTCGCGGCAGTAGCCAACGTCGTCGACTCAATCTCCCCGGCTTCTGATTTGCCATTATCCACTAAAACTAAATCGGGGTCAAGAGAAGTGCTAATGCCGACTGTCTGACCAGAAATCTCCTGTAACAACCCTTCAACAAGACCTCTAATCGCCGGATCATTCATCCGGTCATGATGAATCTTATACTTAAAAACTAACTCAATAGTCCCCTCAGCTAATCCGCGGGGGGCGCATGATTTCAACACAAAGGCCAACGAATGATTATACTGTCTAATACGGATTAACAGTTCTTGCCACATTGTTTCCAAGGCGGCTTTGGTAAAGCTTGATTTAGTGGTTGTATCAACTTTAGAGCTTTTGGCTTTTTTTGTTTCGCCGATAGTATTTTTCGTATGAACTATCGTCGGAGCAAAGGAAGTGGGAATAGGGCTCATATCACGCTCAGGTAACCCTACGCCAAAACAAAAATCAATCACCGCAAGTTCAAGCGGCAACTGAGGTAAAGGTGCATCTTTAACTTCTTTAGCCGCGACGCCAAAACGTTCAATTAAAAAAGACAGCTCAGTCACTTCAAACCGACTACTTAATTCAAGTAAGCGATTTTCAAAACTCTCGCCAAATTCAAGTCCGGTTGTTGAAGCCAAGGCCGGGTTAATTTTTTGTAGAATCGCCTGCCGAGAAACTTCGATAATTTCCAAAGCGAGAATCTTTAAATCAACACCGTCCTCAGCCAATTTATTAATATATGCAACAGTGCCACCAGCATCTTTGGGAATTAACATTTCTAGGCAGTCAATCGCTTCTCTTAAGAGATTACGCGGAATAATTAATTCCGCTTCTTCAAGCGTGATTTTTTTGCCCTTCACTGAATCAGGACTACTACCTAAAGCCGTTACCTGGCCTAATAAACTCTCAGCATCGCGCATGTGGCCGTTGGCATGACGAGCAATTGCTTCAATCACCGCCGGTTCAATCTTACTCTCCTCCGCCGTCGCAATCCGATTTAATTTTTTAACAATTTCACTATAGCCGATTTTCTTAAAATCAAATCGCTGACAGCGAGAAATAATCGTAGTCGGCAATTTATGCGCTTCGGTCGTACAGAGAATAAAAACAACATGAGCCGGCGGTTCTTCCAAAGTTTTTAACAAAGCATTAAAGGCTGCCACTGACAACATATGAGCTTCGTCAATGATAAAAATTTTGTACTGAGAATGTGTCGGAGCAATCCGTGCCGAAGCAATGATCACATCACGCACATTATCAACGCCGGTATGACTCGCGGCGTCAATTTCTGCGACATCAAGTGAACTGCCATTAGTAATCTCCAGACAGCTGTGACATTCATTACAAGGATCGCTTTCAGTTTTTTTGCGTTTTTCACAGTTGATTGCTTTGGCCAACAAACGTGCCATGGTAGTTTTGCCAATCGCGCGTGGACCACAAAAAAGATAGGCGTGTGCTATCTTACCGCTCATTATTTCATAGCTTAAAGTAATTTTAATTGGTTCTTGACCGGCTACCTCAGCAAAAGTTTGCGGTCGATATTTTCGGTATAACGTAGGCATAATGACGACATGATTACATTGTATTGTAGCCTAAGAAAGTCTAAAAAAGCAAGCTAATTTAGGATTAAATCTAACTTGACTCCAAAAAGAAAATCATCTATACTAAGAATACATATGGTAGCAGTATCATATGATACTAACTACGGAATCCCGGGCTTTGTCCGGGGTTCTTTGTTTTAGAAACTACTTTCATAAAAATCGAACGAAAATTTTTAATATCAAAATAAGAAGAAAGGATACCTGGTAACTCTCTAGCGATGTGACCGGAACGAGAAAATCCTATGACTATCTTACCACGACCTTTCAGAAAGTTAATTAAATATTTAAAATCAGAGTCACCGGAAAATAGTATTAACGTATCAAAACTATTAATTAGAAAAACGGAATCTACAGCTATCTCAACGTCAAAATTTGCCTTAACGTAAAAACTATGATCAACTTTGCTCTTAGATTTTTTTAATGGTTTAGTGATGAGCTTAAAATGGAGACCTTTATTAAGAAAGTAACGAAAACTATAATGACCATAACTTTGAAATTCAGCAGTATAAAATCGTATACTCTGTATATTACCTAATGAAATAAAAAAATCCTTAAATTTTTGATAATCTATTTTCCATATAAGATCCTCTAACAATACTTCTGCTATATTTCTATCTTTATCACGCGCCCGCACAGGCATATCTTTTATTGACTGCTCAAAATTCGCTGCATCAATAAAAATTACCACTCTACCCTTGATCACCCTCGCTAATTTTTCTTGATAAACATTTGACATATTTTAAATACAAAAAACATTCAGGAGGGTAATCTGAATGAATAAATCTATGTATTTGGATTAACTGTCTAACTCTTCTTAAAAATATGTTCAACGGCCGCCCAGCGTGACTCGCCGGTTTTTGGCACCAGCACAACGATTTCATCACCATTCTCACCTTTAAAATAGGTGACGCTCGCTCCCAAGACACGGAAACGGCGATTACCGGCCAGAACTGTCCATTCTCCAGTCGCCGACTGTTCAAGGACACCGGAAAGACGCAAGCGATCGATCGGAGCAATTTGTTTGTAGATCATTGTACCCTGATCAGTGATGGAAAGTTTTAAGAGGTCGCCTTCCACTAGTTTTGATTTTGAGGCATAGTTAATTGGGACAATATACTGCTTGCCATCAGACCCAACCATCTTCTCACCATCAAAAACACCTTCAATTACTTTATCAATATGCGGTACCATCGGCTGAATATCAGCGTGATGTGGCATAAAATGATCCATCGCGCCCAAACTCGACAAAAAATCACCAAGGGCATCGCTCGCTTGTCGTAGATTTGAAACGAGCGATCGCATGGCCATTAATTTTTGTTTTGAAATGATGATTCCGCCATCATGGTTGGGTTGATGAGTTGGTTGATTTTGGTTTTCCATATTTTGTTTTAGCCCATTATGGGTTTAATTTTTGCTTAAATTTTAAAACAAGTTTTATTGTTGCTCTATTTCCTCTTCAATCGCCGCCATATTTAAATCGCCGATTTTATAGTCCTCTGGGTTAAATTCTTTAACTATATCAGGAAATACATTTTTAATTCTTTCAATCTCTCTATTAAGGTTACTTTTTATACCCGCCAGAGAGGTGGTGTCTGACATTGTTTTTTCATACTTGGAGCAGTCGGCAAAATAATCATACAATTTATCTAATACCTCTATAGCCTTATCTCTATCATACTCAATACTTCCCACTTCCGTACAAAAATTAGCAACCTCTTCCTTAAACGTTGATAGACTTTTTGGCATTTCTGCCCGCTTGATTTCTCCTATCATCATATAAAATATATTTAATTAACTGATTTTACTACGTTCTAAAATCTCTGCCTCAACTTTTTCGCGACTTTGGCCATATTTCATTCGGCTCAAGTGCTTAAGCTTGCCGGCCATCTCTTCTCGATCTTCTCCGGCCAAAGGCCATGGCGTCGACATGGAAAAAGGTCGGCTCGTAGTATTGTCAATTAATAGCTTAACATACGCTGTATATTTTTCAATATTAA
>CAZLCH010000030.1:0-5290 GCA_964558025.1 uncultured Gammaproteobacteria bacterium
CCAAAGCCGTGCCTGACCCAGGGCGCTTTGGTATTGTTGAGATGAATGAAGCCGGGCAAGCAATTTCCATTGAAGAAAAACCAGCGCTACCAAAAAGTAATATAGCGATTACCGGTTTGTATCTCTATGATAATCGCGTAATTGAAGTTGCCAAACAAGTGAAACCAAGTCCACGAGGCGAACTTGAAGTCACGGATCTAATGTGTTGGTATATGGAGCAAGGTGAGTTAGCCGTAGAGCTATTACATAATGATTGGATCGATGCTGGTACGTTTGACAGTTTGCTGGCCGCTCAATTATTAGCCAAAGAACAGTTACAGCCCTTAATGATTATTTAATATGACGTCGAGCCAAGATCACAAAATAGTGTGGATCGGTTTTCTTACCTATGGCACAACGACGGCACCTTATTTGCCGTATTTTTTATCAAGTCTGCGTCAGCAGACATATCAGGATTATAAAATTGTTTGCTTTGATAATACTCCGGAAGAAATCAATGACAACCGTACTTCAATAGAAAAATTTCCAGAAGTTACTATCTATCACCAAGGTCAAAATCTCGGCTTTAGCGCGGCTTATAATTATTTATTACAGCAAGCTGTCATTGCCGGGGCAGAATATTTTTTAATTATTAATCCTGATACAATTCTTGATCCAGCGGCACTTGATTATTTGGTAACTGAAATGAAGGCTCATTCAACCTGTGTTGCGGCGGTACCAAAAATTCGACAATGGAATTTTCAAGCCCGTACCAAAACTTCAATACTTGATTCTTGTGGTTTAGTAATCACGAGCGGTTTACGTTTTATTGATCTTGGCCAAGGTGAAGAGGATCGCGGTCAGTATGATCACGCATCAATTATCGGCCCATCAGGGGCGGCAGGGCTATTCCGTTTATCAATGTTAGAACATATTGCCGTTAATGGTCAGTACTTTGATGAAGCCTTTTTTATGTATAAAGAAGACTGTGATCTTAATTATCGTTTATCACTGGCTGGTTACCATACCCGTTTAGTTAGTCGAGCAATTATTTATCATGATCGCACCGCCAGTGGGGGGTCAATAGTACAACGATTTCATAATCGACGAACCAGAAGTGTCGCCGCTAATCGCTACGCTTTTATTAATCAGCATTTTCTCTATATTAAATATTGGCGTCGACAAAATTTTTATCGTCGTTTGAGGATTATCGTTGACTGTTGCCTTCGGTTACTTGGTGCTTTAACCCTTGAGTGGTATTTACTCAGTTGTTACCCAATTATTATCAGAGCCATGCGATTACTACAACGCTACTAATATGGATTTTTCAATCATCATTGTGAGCTGGAATGTTAAAGAGCGTTTAAAAGAGAATTTAGAGGCGTTATATGAGACTTTGAACAGTATAACGATGGAAGTGATTGTGATTGATAATGCTTCAAACGATGGGACAGTGGCCATGCTGAAAACCGATTTTCCTGCCGTACAATTAATCAAAAATCAAGAGAATGTTGGTTTTGCCCGAGCCTGTAACCAAGGTTTGCGTCTCGCGACCGGTAATTATTTGCTGTTACTTAATCCGGATATGAGGCTATTACCGCGGACATTATCTGATTTAAAAGCATGGCTTGATGCTAATCCGCAGGCCGATGTTACCGGCATTAAGTTAATTGATCACAGCGGTCAAGTTATCAAGCATATACGACGCTGGCCGTCATGGAAAAATCAACTGAGTATTATTTTAAAATTGCCTCATCTTTTTCCCTCACTCTTACATAATTATATTAGAGCTGATTTTGACTATACTAAACCAGCTATGGTTGACTCTGTTCGTGGGGCTTTTTTTGTTATTCGTCGTTCGGCTTTACAGAAATACGGTTACTTTGATGAGCGTTATTTTCTCTGGTTTGAAGAAGTTGATTATTGTCGGACTATTCAACAGCAGGGCGGCCAAGTATGGTATACGCCGGTCGCGACAGCGATTGATTATGTCGGACAAAGTTTTAATCGTTTACCGCGAACAAAAAAACAAGCCTATTTTCGAATGAGTATGTTGGCTTATTTTAAAAAATGGGCGCCACGCTGGCAGGTAGTTATTTTAACCGTGGCATGGTGGTTGGCGATGATAGTGGTTTGGCTTGGCGATAGTATTCATCTTCGTTCACGATCACACACATAAACTTTCTTATGATCTCAACCCGCGTGGCAATTATTATCAGTCCGAATTATAAAGATTACGCCGACCGTTATCTGGCCGCTTGTATGACAAGTGTACGTCAACAAACACACACTAATTTTTCTGTTTTTTTAGTTGATAATGAGAGCTCAGAAACGAGCATGGCTTTATTACAATCATTAGCGCCTGAAGCGGAAATTATACGTCGTAAAGATAATGATGGTTTTGCTGGTGGTAACAACGCCGCGTTAGAGCTTGTTTTACAACGCGACTATGAGTTTGTTTTCTTACTTAATATGGATACTGTGGTTGAAGTTGATTGTTTAGAACGATTAATTGAAGTTATACGTACTCGTCCGCAGTGTGGTGCGTTACAGGCGCGTTTAATGTTATATCCAGAGCAAACGAAAATCAACAGCCTCGGCAATGAAACTCATTTTCTTGGTTTTGGCTACGCGCGAGGTTACAAAGAAACTTATACAACCGAGATGCCAGTACAAAAAATAGCTTACCCTTCGGGCGCGGCTGTATTACTGCGAACCGACGCCTTAAAAAAAGTTGGTTTATTTGATGAAGAGTTATGGATGTATAATGAAGATCAAGATTTGGGTTGGCGATTATGGTTAGCTGGTTATGAATGTTTACTTGCACCACGCGCGGTAGTGTATCATAAATATGAATTCAGCCGTTCGATTAAACAGTATTATTGGCTTGATCGTAATCGTCTGATTGTTTTATATAAAAATTATCATTGGTTAACGCTAATGCTTATTTTTCCCGCCCTCGTGATCATGGAGGCTGGGTTACTATTATTTGCCTTACGATCAGGCTATGTGACAGCCAAACTCAAGGTATGGCGTTACTTTTTTTCAATTAAACATTGGCGATTAATGCGACAAAAACGACGAGTGATTCAATCACAGCGAGTCAGACGAGAGAAGGAGATAGTGGCTCTCATAACTGGTAGAATTTGGTATCAAGAAATTGATAGTCTAGCCTTACGGATTGCCAATATTATTTTTGGTTTATATTGGCAGTTAGTAACAATAATCATTAGATTTTAATTTTTATGGATATTAGTATTATTATTGTTAACTATAAGAGTAAGGGTTTAACCTTGAATTGTTTAAAATCGATTGAAGAGGCTGACTTTGGTACGTTGAAGCATGAGGTGATTGTGATCGATAATAACTCTGGTGATCAATTAGGTGAGATTATTGCTTGGCAATACCCTGACGTCGTATATCTCCAGAGTCCAGTTAATCGTGGTATGGGGGCAGGTAATAATATTGGTTTGCGTCGCGCGCGTGGAACCTATGCCGTTATTATGAACCCTGACACACTGGCTTTTAAAGATACATTCCTTAAACTTTATAGTTTTATGGAGACTAACCCCTTAGTTGGTATTGTCGGGCCTCGTCAGTTTAACCCTGATAAAACAGTTCAGCCGTCCCGTTATCGTTTTCCTCGTATTTTAACCTTACTCTATCGTCGAACGTTTCTTGGCCGTTTGTCAGTGGCTAAAAAGGCAGTTGATTATTTTTTATACAAAGATCAGCCATTTGATAAAACCATTAAAGTTGATTGGTTGCTTGGCTCCTGTTTATGTTTACGCGCCCAGGCGTTAAAGACAGTCGGATTATTTGATGAACGTTTTTTTCTTTACTTTGAAGATACTGATTTATGTCGAAGATTCTGGCAAGAACATTGGCAGGTGGTTTATTACCCAGAGGCCCGTATTATTCACAACCATAATCGCGCTAGCGCTGAGCAACCTTGGTACGCTTTCTTTCTTAATCGTGCCAGTCGTTCCCATCTATTTTCCTGGTTTTTATACTTAGTAAAATGGCGTGGACGATAATTAATATTCAAGACGAAATAGTCCACGCATTTGATTATCAGTCGCAATATAATACATTGAAGTTGTATTGACGAGTAAAAGCTTTTCTAGTTTTGTCATTGAAGCTAAGGTTGTTGTTTGCGCAAAAGGATGGTCAGGTGTCGAACGTACCGTAAGAGTTTTTTCGGTGGCACTTAAAATTGCCTCACGATCAGGTAATAAGGTGATATCAACAATAGGTTCGCTGAAACGACCGATTAAGCTTTCAGTATTATTGTACCATTGGTGTATTTCGAGTGGTGTACTATACAGCAGAGTCTTATCAGTCCAGCGACCATTACTATAATCAGAGGCCACAGCCGTAATACGAGGGGTTAGAAAAAGATCGAGGGGTTGTTCAATAAGATAGAGATGCCGTTTGTTTTTTTCTAACACTAGAACTCTATTATAGCTGTTAGTTAGAAATTGATACGCACCCTTTGGTAGTGGCGTTGTCTCTGAATGATGAGACGTAGTAAAAAGTGTGATGGTTAATTCGGCATTTTGTTTAGTTTTAAAAATCCCATAGAATTGACGATTATTGGCTTGATAATCAAATAATTCACGACCAGCCAGTAATGGTTTCAGATTAAGTCGATCAGTAACTTGTTTAGTTGAAATCGTCAAATTATACAAAATATCATTATCAACAAAATATATACTGTCCGGTTGTTCAGTGTTCCAGCGTAAAAATGTTGGTTTATAAGGAGATAAATCAGCAAGGTCAAGAACGATTTCACCTTGATTATTAAGTAGATAGCGATCATTAATGATCACACTATTATCGGCTGACCATTGAATATTCTTATCCACGACGGTTGGTAGCTTTAAGTGGATGGGGGTGGTATTAGTTTCTAAATTAATAAAAACTAGATTGTCACCATCACTAACGAGCAGGGCAGAGTGATAGGGAGAGGCATTCCACCAAGCGTTATTTGAAAAGGTAGTGAGCATGGTTGGTTTAGTATTTTTAAAAAGATGAATTGGACCAACATGACTAACCTCATTCGGGCGAACTTTAATTTTTTCTTCCCAGGAAATATATCCGGGTAATTCAAGTCGAACAATATAACTACCTGGTAGGAGGTTAGTTAGTTTGGCAGTAGTGCGAGGAATCATTACTCTCCCAAAGAGCCGTTGTAGAAAAAGAGTTGGCCGTTTGTTGTTTAGAAAGATATCAGCATTACCAGGTGTGCTTTCAACGACCATTGAACCGGTTTTTTGAATTTCAAAACGTTGCCAGTTGATGGTACGGC
>CAZLCH010000031.1:0-5203 GCA_964558025.1 uncultured Gammaproteobacteria bacterium
CTGATTGTATATAAGAGTGCTGTTTTTAATCCCGAAAAAGAAAAATCAAAATTATGTTCTTTGAGCATTGGTCGCGGTAGGTTAATTGGAGTATTTTTCTTATTGAGAGAAGGTTTATATAACGCCGCTTGCTTTGACACCAAAGGTCCGCCTGGATACCCAAGCCCAAGCAGTTGTGCGGCTTTATCAAAAGCTTCACCGGCCGCATCATCACGCGTTTCGCCGATGGTTTTATAGCTGAGATGATTTTTCATCAGCACGAGCTGAGTATGACCACCGGAAACCGTTAAGATAATCGCTGGTAGTTTTGGTTGTTGATCAATAAAATTACTGTAAAGATGGCCTTCAATATGATTAACGGCGATCAATGGTAGTTGCCAGATATATGATAAGGTTTTAGCTGTTTCAATCCCCATCATGAGAGATGTAATCAAACCAGGACCAATCGTGACGGCCAACGCCGAAATTTTTTTCTTAACTTCATTTCTTTTAATACCGGCAGTCAGTAAAGCCTCTTCTATTACTGGCAATATTGTGAGGACATGTTCACGAGCGGCAATTTCCGGGACAACGCCGCCATATTTTTTATGTAACGTAATTTGTGAGGCAATAATATTGGAAATAAGTTGAACTGAATTACCTTTGCTTTCTATAACAGCGGCGGTGGTTTCATCACAACTGGTTTCAATGGCAAGTATTTTCATATAGTAGACTGACTTTACTATAGCAGAATTTATGCTAAGATGGCACCAGTGAGCAATGAGCGGATGTGGTGGAACTGGTATACACGCATGCCTTAGGAGCATGTGCCATTGGCATGAGGGTTCGAGTCCCTCCATCCGCACCATATATAATTAAGAAATAAAATCGTACTACTTGTGGTGCGATTTTTTGACGTAGTATGGTATACTAAATAATATTAAAATAAAAATTATCTTTAAAGAAAAATAGTATGCAGTTTATTAAATTCTATAAAAACCTCGGCATTAAAGATGTTCCGTCAGTTGGTGGTAAAAATGCTTCATTAGGTGAGATGGTACGAACATTAGGTGCAAAAAAGATTCGTGTACCCAACGGTTTTGCTACCACGGCTGAAGCCTATCGTTATTTTTTTAAAGAGACTGGCTTGATGATAGAAATACGAAAAATTTTAAAAGGTTTAGATACTCATAATGTTTTAGATCTTGGTCGCCGAGGACAAAAAATTAGAACTTTGATTAATCAAGCTGAATTTCCGAGTAAGTTTGAGCAAGATATTATTACTGCTTATGACAAGCTATCAAAAATGTATAAAACTAAGAATGTTCATGTGGCGGTCCGTTCCTCTGCTACCGCCGAAGATTTGCCCGATGCTTCGTTTGCCGGTCAACAAGATACCTATCTTAATATTTCCGGTCACGAAGCGTTATTAAAAGCCGTTAAAAGTTGCATTGCTTCTCTGTTTACCAACCGAGCGATTTCCTATCGCCAAGATAAAGGCTTTGATCATTTCAAAATCGCTCTATCAGTGGGAGTGCAAAAGATGGTGCGATCAGACGTTGGTTCCAGTGGCGTCATGTTCTCGATTGATACTGAATCAGGTTTTAAAAATGTTGTGTTAATCAATTCGATTTATGGTTTGGGGGAAAATATTGTTCAGGGTAAAGTGAATCCAGATGAATTTATGGTTTTTAAACCCACGGGGAAAATTATTTACCGGGCGCGTGGTCGCAAACGAATAAAAATGGTTTATGATCACAACGGACCAAAACCAGTTAAAGATATTCCGGTGCCGGCTCATGAACAACTCGAGTATTCAATCACTGAAGCTCAAGTTAAAGAATTAGCCCGAGCCGCGATGATTATTGAAGAGCACTATAAACGACCAATGGATATGGAATGGGCGGTTGATGGGGTTGATAAAAAAGTCTATATTGTCCAGGCTCGTCCCGAAACGATTCATAGTGTTCGCGATTATAATATTATTGAAGAGTATAAATTAGCCTCACACCCTACGCCCTTAATTAAGGGCAAAAGCGTGGGTAATAAAATCGGTAGTGGCGCTGTTAATCGCATCATGGATATCAAGGATATTTCCAAGTTTAAAAAGGGTCAGGTACTTGTTACTGATATGACCGACCCTGACTGGGAGCCGATTATGAAAATCGCTTCGGCGATTGTGACTGACAAGGGTGGACGTACCTGTCATGCCGCAATTGTTTCCCGTGAGCTTGGTATTCCCTGTGTCGTTGGCACTGAAACCGGTAGCCAAATTTTAAAACCAGGCGAGGCGATTACCGTGAGTTGCGCAGAAGGTGATGATGGGTATGTGTATCCGGGAGTTGTTAAATATAGTATTAGAAAGACGAATATTAAAAATTTAGCTCGTCCAAAAACTAAAATCATGATGAATATTGGCTCACCGGAGTTAGCTTTTACTTCCTCCTTTATTCCTAATGATGGTGTTGGTTTGGCACGTGAAGAATTTATTATCAATACCTATATTAAAATTCATCCCTTAGCTTTAATTAATTACCCGCACCTGACTGATAAAAAAGTAAAAAAACAGATCGATGCTTTAACCGTTGGTTACGCAGATAAAAAACAATTTTTTGTCGATCGTTTATCTCAAGGTGTGGCCCTGATTGCCGCCGCTTTTTATCCTAAGCCAGTGATTGTACGCTTAACTGATTTTAAATCCAACGAATATGCCAACTTGATTGGCGGCAAAGCTTATGAACCAGTCGAAGCGAACCCGATGATTGGTTGGCGGGGTGCAAGTCGTTACTACGATCCGAGTTATGAACCGGCCTTTGCGCTTGAATGTAAGGCTCTAAAAAAAGTGCGCGATGAGATGGGTCTGACCAACATGAAAATTATGATTCCAATTTGTCGTACGGTTGAAGAAGGTAAAAAAGTCTTAGAGTTACTCGCTCGTTACGGTTTAAAACAAGGTACTAATGGTCTTGAAGTTTATGTCATGGCGGAAATTCCTGCCAACATTATTCTGGCCGATAAGTTTGCCAAAGTGTTTGATGGTTTTTCGATTGGTTCTAATGATTTAACACAGTTAACGCTTGGTATTGATCGCGATGCTGGCTCACTCAGGGTAGCTGGTATGTCGAATGAAAAAAATGAGGCGGTTAAATCGTTAATTCGTTATTTGATTAAAGTTGGTAAACATACTAAGACTAAAGTTGGTATTTGTGGTCAGGGTCCGAGCGATTTTCCTGATTTTGCTCGTTTTTTAGTGGAATGTGGTATTGATAGTTTATCTTTAAATCCGGATACGGTTATCAAAACCACGATTGATATTCTAAAAACAGAAAAGCGGTTAAAACGATAGGGGTTGCCAGAGAAGGAGAGGTAGAGTATAATCGTCTCATCGCCTTTATTTATTATTGTTATTATATGAATCGATTTTTTGAAGGTTTTTGGGAAATATTCAAGACTGCTTTAATTTGTTGTGCGATTATTTTACCCATCCGCTACTTTATTGCTCAACCATTTTACGTTAAAGGTGCCTCGATGGAACCTAATTTACATGAACATGATTACCTTTTAATCGATGAAATTAGCTATCGTTTTCATCCACCGGAACGAGGTGATATTGTTGTCTTTCGTTACCCTAATGACCCACAAGAATATTTTATTAAGCGCGTGATTGGTTTACCAGGAGAAACAATCTCTATTAAAGATGGTAATGTTTATATTACCGATACTTTTGGTACAACCACACAATTAGATGAGCAGTATTTATCCGGTAATGCGGAAACCGTGGCTCAATCTGATCAGCCGGTCACTTTAAAAAATAATGAATATTTTATGCTCGGTGATAACCGTACTGGTTCAAAGGATTCACGCAGTTTCGGACCAGTCCACCGTAGTTTTATTGTTGGTCGCGCTTTTTTCCGTGGACTACCACTTGATAAAGTTGAAATTATGCCAACTCCACTCTATACTACTTCAAGTAAGTAATATTTATGCCTAAAACTTTACCTAAAAAATCAGCTCCGGTAATTTCTCGACCGGCGAAAAAATCTGATGCCCCTGGACGTCTTAAAGGTATGAAAGATACTTTGCCTGATGAATGGCGGTATTGGCGACTAGTAGTTGATAAGGCTTTGCAGATGGCACGAGTCTATGATTTTGAACGAATTGAAATGCCGCTTTTAGAGGCGGCTGGTTTGTTTGAAAAGAGTCATGGCAAAAACAGCGAAGTTATTCAGAAAGAATTATATACCTTTCTTGATAAGGGCGGTGATCGAGTAGCACTGCGACCACAAGCCAAAACCTCCTTAGCTCGGGCCGTGGTTGAACACTCATTAATTGATGAAACCAAATTACTACTAAGAACTTGTCAGCTTGGTCCAATTTTTCGCTATGTTAAAATGCAAAATAATTATTATCGTCAACATACCCAATGGAACCTTGATGTGATTGGTGAGGTTGGCCCGATCGCCGATGTTCAGTTAATCCAAATCGGTGATAACTTTTTTAAAGAATTACAACTTGATGCTCAGTTAGAGATTAACAGTATTGGTGATGTTGATTGTCAGATTCAGTACCAGGCTAAGCTTATTGAATACTATCGTGAGCGGACGAAGAAGATGAAATTGCCGCTCGATTTAAAAAAACAGTTAGTGAAAAATCCGGTGGCGGCTTTGTTATCTGGCGACGAGCATTTAGTTGATATTAATAATGAAGCCCCGCAGATTATTGATTTTCTCTCCGAGGAAGCAAAAAATGATTTCTTTACCGTGATTGAATATCTTGATGCCTTAGGCATTGGTTATAATCTTAACCCTCGTTTATTTGGTAGTTTTGATTATCATCATCGCACTGTGTTTGAATTTGTTATGCCGGAAGAAGAGGGTCGACGACAGTTAACACTTGCGACTGGTAATCGTTATTCGGCTTTGTATGATCGTTTATTTGGTAAGACAATGCCAGCCGTTGGATTATCAGTTGGGATTGATCGTACTGTTAGTCGTGTGCGTGGTTTGAATATACCACTTGAAGATCAAAATAGTCCGGAATTATATGTGGCCCAGCTTGGTGATGCGGCGCGACAAAAAGCTATGAACTTATTTGAAGAATTGCGTAAGGCCGGTTTTCGAGTGAGCCAAGGTTTTTTACATAATGGTTTAAAGCGTCAGCTTGAAGAAGCGGAAAAATTAAAGGTTCGTTTTACGTTAGTATTGGGACAGAAAGAACTAATGGA
>CAZLCH010000032.1:0-5167 GCA_964558025.1 uncultured Gammaproteobacteria bacterium
TATCACTATACATTCAAATTATATATTGCCGATTATTTTTATTTTAAAGTTAAAAAAGCTGAAGCGAAACATGACTGCTCAGTTGTTCTGGAAAACATGAATAAGACAGTGGAGTGGTATCCACTCAGCCATTTTTATAATCGAGAGTATTTACAACAAGGTACTAATTGTTTTTCGACTATTACTTCCAGTGAAAGCCTTAAAGAGCTAGGTAACATTTTAGTGATGCGCGCTGAAGCTATTCCGGCGACAGAACGAACTTTTTATACCTTACTCGATATCTCTCATATGTACTCGATTGCCGGTTTTTATGTTGATAAAAAATATTACCTTGAAGCTGAAAAAATTTACCAAGAAATGTTAACCATAAATCCTTATATTACTACTAATTATCAGGATTATGGTCGTATGAAATTATGGGAACATAAAAATGATGAGGCGATCGCGATTTTTCAAAAAGGGCTTGACAATACACCTTCTATACTCCCGGAAGAAGCTCATTTTCGACGAGAGGCAATCATATCTCAGGCAGGTTACTTGATGGCGCTTATTGGTATGGCTTATGGTGACAAAGGCGATTATACAACGGCTGATGAGTGGTATACAAAAGCTATGACGGTCGCACCCTCACAAACAGCTTCTTATAAGAATTTAGCTGACCTTAGTTATCAACTCGGCGATATTACCAAAGCTATTATGTATAATGAGAAAGCTTTCGCAATTGAGCCACAAAATAGTCTTTGGGCCTTTGGTTTAGGAGCATTATATAAAGAGTTAGGTGATATTACCAAAGCATATAATTATGCCAGTCAGGCAGTACAACTGACACCTGATGATGTACAAATGAAAAAGTTATTCATAGAGTTAAAAGCTATGCTCGATTAATACATATGTTTAGTATTTTTTCTTATCAACCCGAATTATTTCTATCACCAAACTTTATTTTTAGTCCGATTCTATTTTCCCGTTCCGCGGTTTTAGTTATTGGTGCTACTATTAGCATACTTATATTTATATATACTATATATATACTATATATAAAAAACACATCATTCTCATTTTCTTTATTCTGGCGAGGGATAATGATAGCATGGTTACCACTTTTTATTAACTTTATTTATGGCGGCATTATCGACTTGCAGAAAGCAATAAAATTATCAACAGTTAATAAGAATAGTAAGGCACAGGATCGTTACTGTCAGATTGATAAGGCGCAAAACTTAGGTGGTTTGTACTGTGCTTTGCCGACGATGATCAACGAGGTTTATACTGAGATACCATTGGGAGCACATATTTTTTTACTAAACGGAATGGTTCGACCTTTTTTTGAATATCAGTTGGCATCAGATTATTATATTACAGACTCAAGTGATAGGGTCGACTATATGATTGTTTATTTTCCCAATTCTCCTTTATATAGTGATACACAGATAGACAATAAGCCGATTTTTAAATTTACTGATAACCAGCAACATATTACTCAATTTATACTTAAAAAAAGAATCAACAGTGAGATTATGATTTTACAGCGTCTTAATTCTTAATATGCTTAATACGACTATTACTTTATTATTATATTATTTTTCGATTCTGTCAGTTGGTTGGTTTTTAGTCTCTTATTTTTTTTCTTTCCCTTTTTATTTGAAATTAGCTTTAACATACGGATTTGGCTCCGCCGTAATTGCTGGAGAGTTATTTTTTTATTTTTTTATTTTTCGTTTTCCGATTTCTTTCTGGCTATATCTTGCTTTATTCGCACAAGCCAATTTAGCTTTATTATTGAGTTGGTATTATTTTAAGAGACGGCAAAGAATAGTACCAGTCAAGAAACAGCCTTGGACAATATTAGAAAAAATTATTACCAGTTTTATAGTAGTAATTTTTTTATTCTCCTTAGCTAATGCAATTACTAGACCACCATTGGCGTATGACGCGATGACAATCTGGTCATTACGAGCCAAAATATTACTTCGTGATGGCCGCATTGATTTTAACCCAGAGAGCTATACCTACCTCAATTCCCCACACTATCGATCCTATCCCTGGCAGGTTTCATTATCAGAATATTGGTTGCGACAATTAGGTGGTAATGAAACTGCTGTTAATATTTTGCCTTTTGGCTATTATATTTGTTTAAGTTTATTACTCTATTATGGTACTACTTGTTTTGTATCACGTTTAAGATCATTATTTTTAGTACTTATATATTCTTCAATGCCTTTAATTTTTTATCATAGTTTTACTACCTATGCTGATCTAACCCTAGCTTATTATGTTACAGCTGGGGCGGTATTTCTATTATTGTGGTTGATTAAACAAGATAGATTATTTTTGTTTTTTTCAGCTATTTTTATGGGGTGGACATTATTTGTTAAAAATGAAGGTATATTCTATATTATCGGTTGGTGCTTAGCATTATTAGTAGGTTATTTGTTAAAACAAGTTAATTTATCAAGAAAAATAATAATATATACTCTAGGATCGTTAGTATTACCGATCACCGCTTGGTTAGTATTTAGGGTTATATATCATCTCGAACTCAGTGATTCGCTCTTAGTTATTAGTTGGCATCCGCAAGTTTTTATGACCATTATCCAAACTCTATTTATAGATAATAGCTGGAACATTTGGTGGTTTATTTTTGTTTTAGGTATACTAATAAAGTATAATGCTATCTGGCGTAATCGACGTTTTTGGCCTTTTTGGATTTTTTGTTTGGCGGCGGGTGGTAGTTTTATTGTCTTATACTTTTTTACCCAACGGGCCGAGCATGCTTTAAATTTTACTGCCATTGCTCGTACGTTTATACCATTGGTTTCGCTTTCCATCCTCGCTTTTAGTTTGGCACTTTCAGATAAAGATCCTGAAATATCTGTTAAACATATATGAAATCAGTTAGTGTTATTATACCAGTTTATAATGAAGCTAATACTATCGCCAAAGTTTTAGAGGCAGTACTTAGTTGTCAATTAGACGAGGCGACTATTACCGAAGTTATTGTTGTTGATGATGCGTCAACCGACACTACTGCACAAGTAGTTAAGGAATATAAAGATGTGAGGTTAATATACAAGTGTCAAAATATTAATCAAGGTAAAGGATCAGCTTTGCGTCTTGGTTTTACCTATGTGAAGGGTGATATTGTTATTATTCAGGATGGTGACCTAGAATACGATCCCAGTGAGTATCAAAAGTTATGTGATCCAATTATTAAAGGTTCGGCTCGGGTTGTATATGGTTCACGATTTCTCAAAAAAAGATCGTGGGTGAGTCATATGATGGTGTGGCGTTTAGCTAATTATAGTCTGACAGTTTTTTCTAATTTTTTTACTGGCTTACACCTAACTGATATGGAAACTTGCTATAAAGTTTTTGATCGTCAGGTGCTTGATAGTTTTAAGGATAAACTAGTCTCAAAACGATTTGAAATTGAACCTGAATTAACTGCTTGGGTAGCACGAGTCAAGGCTCAAATTATCGAAGTACCAATTTCTTACTATGCACGATCCTATGAACACGGAAAAAAAATCGGTTGGCGAGATGGGGTAGCGGCTCTGATCTCTATTATTCGTTTCAGTAGGTTATAAATAATAATATGAACGAACTATCTTTATTGTTTGTTTTTATCTTTGGCCTTATCATCGGCAGTTTTTTAAACTGTGTCATTTGGCGCCTACATAGTAAAGAAAGCCTTTTAGGTCGTTCCCAGTGCCCCCACTGCCATAAAAAAATTTTTTGGTATGATAATATCCCTTTGTTAAGTTTTATATTTTTAGAAGGACGTTGTCGTCATTGTCAAAAAGCTATCAGCTGGCGTTATCCTTTAGTTGAATTTATAACGGCATTACTTTTTACTTTAATTTTTTTTAAAGCTCTGAGCGTCCATGGAGCAGTTGAATTCTGGCAATCAACCGTATGGTTAACACTAGTTCGAGATTGGTTGTTCGTCGCGACGTTAATTGTAGTTTTTGTGACTGATGCACTGTGGTATTTAATCTTTGACGAACTTGTTTTGCCGGTGGTGATTGTGCTGGCAGTCTTGAATATCATCATTGGTTTTTCATGGCATAATATGCTTCTTTCTGCTACAATAGGAAGCGGTTTTTTTATCATTCAGTTTCTCGTTTCTCGTGGTCGTTGGATTGGCGGTGGTGATATTCGTTTAGGTTTACTGCTGGGTGTGGCGCTTGGTTGGCCGTTAGTCATCCCTTCTATTTTTATTGCCTATGTTATTGGGGCAGTGGTTGGTCTCGGACTTTTAAGTTTTCGTAAGAAACAGTGGAAATCAGTGTTGCCGTTAGGAACATTTTTAGCCATATCAGGTATTATAACACTCTTGTACGGTCAAGAACTGATTGAGTGGTATCTACGGTTAATTTAATTTTTATGAGTAAACATAAGAAACATATTGTATCGCCTAAATTTATTTTTGTGGTTGGTGGTGTTATGTCCGGCGTTGGTAAGGGCGTGACGGTCGCCAGTATTGGTCGTATTCTAACCAGTAAGGGGTTTGATGTGACCGCTTTAAAAATTGATCCGTATATCAACGTTGATGCCGGCACCATGAATCCGATTGAGCACGGTGAAGTATTTGTCACTGAAGACGGAGATGAAACTGATCAAGATATTGGTAACTATGAGCGTTTTTTAAACAAAAATATTTATCGCGAGAACTATATGACGACTGGTCGCGTATATCAAGCAGTGATTGAGCGCGAGCGTAATCTTGGTTATGGCGGAAAATGTGTTGAAGTTGTACCACATATTCCCTTAGAAGTAAAAGCACGAATTGAGAAAGCTTTAAAAAAATCCAAAGCGGAAATTATGATTGTCGAGATTGGTGGAACGGTGGGTGAATATCAAAACATGCTTTTTCTGGAAGCGGCTCGTATGATGAAGTTTACCTATGGTCATGATGTTGTTTTTGTGATGGTGAGTTACCTGCCCGTACCATCAAATTCAAGTGAAATGAAAACTAAACCAACGCAGTATGCAATTCGAACGTTAAACACCGCCGGTATTCAACCGGATTTTATCATCGCTCGTTCTATAACTAGCCTGGATCACCCTCGCCGTGAAAAAATTGCTCTTAATTGTAATATCAGTCCTGAAGATGTTATTTCCGCTCCTGATAGCGATTCAATTTATGATGTACCTCTTAATTTTG
>CAZLCH010000033.1:0-5145 GCA_964558025.1 uncultured Gammaproteobacteria bacterium
TTCATGTCTTTCTACGCCTTGTCTTTGGTGAACAGTTCTTTGGCAAGTTAGGTAGTGAATGGTTTTCAACTGGAAAGATGGGTGGAGCAAAAAAAGCCGGTGGAGGATCATTTTTAGGTCTTGGTGCCAGAGCGATTGGTATTCTTGAAGCCGCGGTACTGGCATTACTTGATCTTATTGTTGTGCTTCTTATTCTTATCTCCCTCACTCTTAATGGTCTTATCATTTATATGATTATTAATCCAGTCGATGCGATTTGGAATGGTTTAGGACTAGAAGCTTTTGTGGCGCTAGTGCGGTTAACATTTGGTTTTTAATTATTATGAAGCAATGGTTTAACAAATTAACTAAGAAACGTTGGGTAATGCACGCCGTATTATTAGTTATATTGGCGGTGGTACTATTCTTTCCTGTGGTTACTCACGCTGGCGGTTTTTCTGAAGGTGTTGCCAAATTTTTCGGTCATTTGGTGGCGGCGATTATTTGGTTACTTGGTAAATTATTGGTTTTAATAATTTATTTGGTAGTACAGGTAGCTACCTATAACGATTTTAATAACTCAGCGGCGGTTGATGCTGGTTGGGAGATTGTGCGCGATGTCTGTAACATGTTTTTTATTCTACTGCTTTTGATTATTGCGTTTGGCACGATTCTTAATATCAAAGAATATCACTGGAAACATGCTTTGCCAAAACTATTATTAATGGCTGTCTTGATTAATTTTTCCAAACTGATTTGTGGTGTCATTATTGATTTTGCCCAGGTCGTTATGTTGACCTTTGTTAATGGTTTTCGTGATATTGCCGGTGGCAACTTGGCGGATATGGCCGGCATTATGGATTTACTAAACGTTAATGCTGAGTCTGGTGATGTCAATGCTTTAGCTTTAGCCGGAACATATTTTTTAGCCTTGATATATATTGTGGTGGCTTTAATTGTGATGACAGTGATTCTATTTGTACTTATCATGAGAATCATTATGCTATGGATACTGGTTGTTTTGTCGCCCTTAGCCTATTTACTCAGTTCAACCGAGAAAACCAAAGCATACGCCGGACAATGGTTGAAGCAGTTTGGTGACAATGTCGTGGCAGGACCATTACTGGCTTTCTTTATTTGGTTGTCATTTGCGGCTTTGCAACAGGGCGATGTGGCTGAGGATTTTGGTCGCGCACCGGATCAAGGCGCTGATACTCAATATTACAGTGAAATTAGCGGAGCGGCGGTTAAAGGCGCTTCGGTTGGTCTAGCGACGGCCGGTACTCCGAACGGAATGTTAAAATTTATTATTTCCATGGGAATGTTATTGGGTGGTTTGATGATGACAAAACAGTTGAGTGGTGCGGTAGGGGAAATTGCGGGGAAGGGGTTGGGAGCAATTAATTCTGGAGCAGCTAAATTAAAAATTTTTGGAAAGAATACAGCTTTTAATACTGGTAAAGCAGCTGCCCAAACTTCCTTGCGTGCTGGTGGTGCGATGATGAGTGGTGCTGGTAACCTTGTTAATAAAGGTTTTGGTGGTACAGCTGGTGAATCTTTACAAAAATCGGGCCTATTTTTAAATTCCTGGGGGAGAGATATTAAAAAGACTCGTCAGGATGAAAAAACAAAGAAACGTAAGGCTACTCTTGAGAAGCTTGGCATGAAAGAACAAACTATGGATTATGGTAAAGAAGCGCTTAATACAAAGCTTGGTAGATCATTAAAGGGTGGGTTAACTATGGGCGCAGGGGGTGCTCTAATGTTGAATCCATTAACTGCTGCTCAGGGTTTAACTTTAATTGGTGTTGGGGCCGCACATATGGGAGGAGCTTTGAGCCATAAATTTATTGGGAAGAAGATTAAAGATACAGCTAAACAGTATCAGCAGAATAGAAATATTAAATTAGCTGGCAGATCATTAGATAGAATAGAAAAAAATAAGGAAAAGGAAAAGGTACAAAGATTAAATGATTATGTTATGCCAGCAGAACAGGCGATTAAAAGTCGGGAGCAGTCTCGTGACAAGGCATTACATGATATTGATGATCAACTTAAATCTGAGGTGAGGAATGCTAAAAATAGTAACGCGACGCAAGCAGACATTGATAATCTATATACAGCCGCGGAACAGAAGAGGGTTAAGATTAAGGTTGATGCTGAGATTGACATTAAACAATTGCAGGATGAATTGAATCAACGTAAAGCAACGAAAAGTGGTGACATTAATAGAGATATTGATGAGAAGTATAGACCAGTCTTTGATGAAACTTTGCAATTCGGTCAACAAAATGTTTTGTCTAAAAAACGGGATCGCCGTATTGATGAGGAGGAAATCAAGAGGGCGAGTGAATTACATAATAATAATAATGATCGGAAAGCTGAAATCAAGCGTATTCAAGAGTTGTATAAGGATGCACCTTCCGCTGTACGTGATAAAAAGGTGACCGAAGCAAATCAGCCATATAATCAAAAGGCTGAGGCGATTAATAAGAAATATGATGCCTGGCTTGATGAATTTAAGAAAAGATCAGTTTCAACTGGGAATATTCCTAATACCGAATTAGATAATGTTGTTGCCAAATCAGTTAATACCGTAGGTGAAAAAGTAGCTACCTATCAACCAAATCGTTTGACAATCGAAGCTATGAAATTAGGTAGTAAAGAATTCGAAAGTGCACGTAATACCCGAGATGCATTAGGTGATAATACTAATACTATTATGGATTTTCCAAAATCAACCTGGAGTACGCCAACTGGCTTAACCTCTGGGCAAGAAAAATTGTTAGCAATTCTAGCTGATAATTCTAAAGATTCAGTTCAAGCTTTGCAGAAGATGTCTGATGATCTTAAAAAATTACAAACTCAAGGTAAGTTAAGTGATGATAATAAAGGTAAACTCGAGGGTTTGATGAGAGGTATAGCTAATATTACAGATAAGAAGCCAGAAACTAAGAGTGCTTTTATTAGTATTAGTGAGGTTACTGAGCAACTACATCCCGAGGGGAAAAAGATTAATGATTTTAAGCCAAAAAAGAAAAAATAATATATGGCAATGATTGAAGAGGTAGTCCAACAATTTAACCAGTTACCACTGGAAGTTCAACTTGAGTGTAGTTCAGAAGAATTTTTACAGGCTTTGCGTAGTCTTGAAACTACTTATAATGTACCGCTTTCAGCGGTGGCTGTTCAGATGGCAGTCGGTCATATTCAATTTTCTGATTTAGCTTTATATATTGAAACAGAATATGAGTTTGATCCGGTAAAAGCCGAACGCTTAGCTCATGATATAGAAGAAAAAGTTTTTAGACCCGCAATTGAACGTCTTAATTTTCTTGATACTAGTCCAGAGAAAATCATGACAATCGAACAACAGAAAAATTTTGCGGAAAATCTTTTTCGCTCAGCTCTACTACAGGAATTAAATCATCATCCTTTTATCATTGCCGCTATCAACGATCGTTTATTTTATCTTTTCGCTCGTGATGAGAATTTTCATACGACACTGGAGCGGGCGTTATATGAAAATTCGGAAGCAGTAGGTGCGAAACCGATTCAAGTAAATAATGAAGTGTTGTCCCCGACAATCGGCCACTGGCTTAAAGACTATATTTCACAACACGGAACTGACGCCGCGGATAGTATCAGCCAATCAACTTTTTTATTGAACTCAGAAAATGCTAAGAAACTTTCTGTGGACGAACGAACGCTCCTGGGAAAGATATTAAAAATATATAGTAATATTAAATTTTTCCCCAATAGTATGCCGACTGATGATGGCGAAGGGTGGGAAATTATTCCGGGCGGATCAGATGAAATTGAGATCCAGTCAGAAATGAATTCTTCAGTATCAACGACTGAGTCGTCAGAAAATATTACGAATAATAATGATCAGCCAATAAAGACTACTACACCTTCTCATGATGATACATCTTCCCAGGCATCAATACCACTACCAAGATCATCTACTCAAAAAGTGATAATCAATAAACCATCCGGAGTAAAAAATATCGTTCAAGATATAAAAACAATAATATCATCTACTAAGAATACTAAACTAACTGATATCCATCAAACTAATAATCCAAAAATTTCAGAGGAATTATTAACTCTAAAAAATATGTTACTACAATATCCGCCTGACAGCCTTGAACGCCAAGCAATTGAAGAGGAAATAAAAACGCTCGAAGCCAAATCTCATTAAGTTTCAGTAAGATACCCACAATAAAAGTCTACCCATGTTGACTTATCTAACAAAATTTAAGACCTTGCCCAAGGCAATACAGTTAAAAATTGAAGCTCCGGCCGTAATGGCGGCGGTGAGTCGTTTAAGTCAGGAGTATAAGGTTAATCTGGCCTCGACTATTCTCAAAGTAATGGTGGGTGAAATTAAGCTTGATGCCTTACGCGCTTATTTCATCAATGAATTTCAATTAGCCGGTGAAAGCGCGCAGACGCTGGAGCAAAAGTTACGCCGAGAAGTGTTTGTCGACGTTATTGATTTTTTGTTAGGGGCTGACCAGAAGTCACCTTTAATTTTTTCTGAAGCTGATGAAAAAGAAACGCGTACGATTAAACAACCACTTCATAATCAAAACTTTGATGATGAAGTTGAAACGTCAGTCGCGGAGATTTTAAAACAAAGTCGGATTAATTTTCCTGATCCGCTTGGGCCAGGCAGGTTTCGACAGGTACTCAAAACGTATGTGCGTGGTAGTCGTGATCGACTCGCTACACACGAAGCATTAATTAAAGATGCGGAATTGGGTGGAGTGGCCTTAAACCGTGATACGGCTGATCGAGTTTTAATCATCGCTGATAATTTTCTTCATACTGGTAAGGCAAAAAAATCACCAGTGCGTTCTGCCTTAAAACAAGTAGTCCCAACAACTGACGATGCTTATGATTTATCAAGCTCTTTACAAGCTCAGGGCAAATTAAAAGCTTCCCCGCCGCCACTACCGCCAAAAAAGCCAATCACCTTGGATGTTGATCATGAATTAATGCCACCAACGCCGACCGTGGTTATACCAACCGTTACTCCAAAGCCAAGTCAACCATCACGACAAATACTTAAAGAAGCGGTGAAGCATACCAAGATTGATAAACCAACGTTGCGTCGTGTTGCGACTCCGCCACCACCGCCCATACAAAATATAGAGAAGT
>CAZLCH010000034.1:0-5104 GCA_964558025.1 uncultured Gammaproteobacteria bacterium
CTGTCTGGTCGAAACTTCAAAAGGTAATATATCATTGCAATACAACAGTGAAGGATTTATTTTTAAAAACGTTCAGTAGAGTTAAAGAAATAAAAAAATTAAAAAGCGACTAGATTAATCTGGCCGCTTTTATTTTTTTGGGGAAAGTTTATAAATAGTATCATCAGTCGGTTGTATGGTACCTCGCCCGTCGCGGTTGCTCGTGGCAATATAAATGGCGCCATCAGGCCCTTGCACAATTTCGCGGATTCGGCCAATGTTAATATCGCTTAATCTTTTAAAACCAGATAATTTTCTAGGATCGAGAGGGTCAATATCCAACTGGTAGATACTCTCGCCCTTAAGGGTTGCTAGTAACAGCTTATTTTTAAATTGTGGGAAGAGGTCACCTGAATAATAGAGTAAAGCCGCTGGCGCAATGGCTGGGGTAAATTCAAGTTCAGGGCTGATCAAACCATCTTCTGTCTCTCGGTGATGAATAATGGGCCAGCCGTAATTTTTGCCAGCTTCAATGAGGTTTATTTCATCCCCACCAGCCGGACCGTCAAAGAGTGAGGGGCCATGTTCGCTTGCCCATAACATATTATGGTTAGTATCAAAGGCTAAACCTTGCGAATTACGGTGACCGTAGGTAAAAATCGGAGAAGAGGGAAAAGGGTTATCAGTCGGGATTCCACCATCGCGATTAAGACGAAGAATTTTTCCGGCCATTGAGTCTAGGTTTTGAGCTAGATCCTTGTTAGTGGCGTCTCCGGTTGTGATGAGGAGTGTTTTGTCGGGTAAAAATAGTAATCGACAGCCCGCATGATAGCGAGCGGCGGGAATGTTGTCTATGAGAATTTGTATATTAGCAATATTTGATCCTTCGTCAGTAAAGCTGATAATTTTGTTGTAGAGAGAATCATTATTCTCATAGGCTAAGCAGGCATAGATTTTTTGGTTTTGTGAATAATTAGGGTCAACCGCTAAGCCCATTAATCCCTCCTCGTTTTTTTGTGAAACCTCAAAAACGGCTAAAGATTTTTGTTCCAAGACATTGTTATTAATAACTCTTAAGTTGCCGTTACGTTCGCTGACAATCATTCGTTGCGGTGAAGTAAAAATAATGCTCCAGGGTACAAACAAATGTTGTGCGATGGGAGTTACCTCATAATCCACTACCGTGGTTGGCTTTATTTCAGTGGAGATGTCGTAGGAGCTCTTTGGTTGAGTCTTAAAAAAAGCAAAAAAGTTTTGAAGCCACAAGAAAGCGGCGATGATGAGCAGACTGCCGATCGTCAGTATTACTAGCTTCTTTGCCATACTTAATTCTTAAATCGCACCGGTATCTCGAGTTGCGCATCATTTTTAGTTAACCCTGAGGGGTTATCTTTTTTCAAAATTAAGACACCGGTGGCAGTGGTGGGCATCGGAAAAGTGATGGTGACTGAGAAGGGGACAAAGGCTTCGCTCATCCACTCATCCTTTGCTTCGGCTGATGCTTCTACTAAAGTAACCCCATTAGCATCTTGTAAGATGACTGGAAATGAAGCCTCAAAAAACCAACTACCTCGGGCTTGTCCCGTAATCGTAAACGGTGAGGTGATTTTACTGTTGGGTCTTGGGGTTGTGACTTGAATGACGTCATTTAGTACTAGAGATGAGTTTTTAATTGGATTAGTTTTGATCTTACTTTTAGCTATATCCTCAGTAAAGAGTTGATTATTAGGTCCAAGACAACGGCGCGGATAGGTTTTTTGAATAGTATAACCAGCTTGCAAACATTCAGTGAAGTTAGTTGGTCCATGCGTCTTTTTACCAAAAGTCGGTAGATACCGCGAAATAAGTTTGGGATCAATTATTACTATAAATACTACTGCTGTTATGATGAGTAATAATATAATGATAAAATAGGCTTTTTTCATATATTATATAGTATATCAACAATTTGCCAATTAGACACCTCATGTTACAATTATAGTAATATGTTTGAACGCATAACAAAACAGAAAGTCTTGCTTTTTCTAGTACTCGCCTGGTCGGGAATTATTCTTTTCAATTATTTTAACCTTGATGATAAAGTCTCTCAAGCCTCAAATAAATTGTTGTTGGCTTCAAATTCTTTTATTCCACCCCCTCCGGTCGAAGATCACGAACCTTTGACAGTAGCTGGCATCATTAAAGAAACAAATAAATATCGCGCCCAAGGTGGTTTAGTAGCTTTACGCAGTAATGACTTATTAACTAACGCCGCGGTCGCCAAAGCTGATGATATGTTTAAAAATAGTTATTTTGCTCATATCTCAAAAACAGGTCAGGGGCCAGATGATTTTGCCAAAGAAGCAAAATATGAGTATATCTTAGTTGGTGAAAATTTAGCTTTGGGGATTTTTAAAGATGACGCTGATGTTTTGAATTCCTGGATGAACAGCCCTGGTCACCGAGAAAATATTATGCATCAAGGTTATACGGAGATTGGCGTGGCAGTGAAAGAGGGGATTTATGAGGGTAAAAAGGTGTGGATGGCTGTACAAGAGTTTGGTACCCCTTTGAGCGCTTGTGGTAACTTTAATGATAGTCGAGAAATTCTTATTAAATCTTACAAAAAGCAGTTAGATAATTTAAGGTCAGTGATTGATGATAAAGAGTTAGAATTGAGTCAGATATCTAAAGACAGTCCCGAGTATAATACTGGCGTCAACGTCTATAATAAATTAGTTGGTGAATATAATGATCTATCAGCTCGAACCAAGAAATTGTTAGTAGTCTATAATAGTGAAGCCGAAGCCTATAATAATTGTATGGATGCTTTTCAAGATTAGTTGTTAAAAATATTTTTTAGCTCCATCCAGGCACGTTGCCTGGTTTTTTTATTAGTCATTAATTTAATAATATTAGGGAGTGATCCAAGGAGTATAACACCTAATAATAATGGAAAAATGTACTGGTGGACATTGGGTATATTTTTGCCCAAAAAATAACCAAGTAGTAGTAGTCCGGTTGACCATAGTAAGGCTCCAATGATGTTATAGAAAAAGAAAAGAGCGTAGGGCATTCGTCCAATACCAGCTAAGATTGGCGCCAACGTTCTAATCACCGGTAAAAAGCGAGCAATCACGATTGTTTTTGTACCATAGCGCTGAAAAAAGGTTTCAGCCATCTTGATATGACTTTTATTAAAAGTAAGAAATTTTTTTCTATTAAGTAGTCGTTGCCCCCATTGATGGCCAAAAGCATAACCGGCGGTATCACCGGCTACTGCGGCAAAAAAGAGCAGGGGAATCAAGATCATAATATCAAGAGTATCCTGCGAAGCTAGTAATCCGGCGGTAAAGAGTAAACTGTCTCCAGGTAGAAAAAAACCAACTAACAAGCCAGATTCAGCAAAGGTAATAACAAAAATCCCTCCGTAACTAATAGTTTTAGTGAGTGTAACAAGATCAAGCATATATAGATAGTATAACAGAATTGTAGTCTACAAGCGATCAAATTTTATTTTATGAGCAAAATAAAAAACAGCTCCATCCAAGGAGCTATTTTTTATTTTAATTAAAACGATAATTTACATGTCGCCCTCTTCAGATGCACCTGTATCGCCATCTTCATCATGGCCCATGCCATCGTTGTCGCCGGCGTCATCATGTGAACCTTCATCACCGCCGTTGTCGTCATGGTTCATGTCATCGTTCATGGTGAGTTCGTCACTCATAGATATATATTAAGATTAATAAAGCCTTATTAGACTTGCCCAAAAGCATAATAAGGTTACTACATACTAATACGTATGATTACTTAAAATGTTACATGAGAAAAACTATTTTGTCAAGATTTTGCTTGACTAAAATGAGCCATCCTTAGAATGAAAAAGAGGGGAGCCCTACTGCAATTTGCCGAAATTCTATTTTTAGTATATTTTGGTTATACTATTACTATATGTATAAACCTCCTGAACAATTTCAAAAAAAAGAACAGAGTAAAAGCAATGCAGAATATCGCAAAGAGCTTTTAGGCGCTATGCGTGAGATAGCACAAGAAGTAAACCAGGCATATGGTATTACTTTACTTTCTGAGGATGCGACCGTAAGTATGAAACAATTTGGTTATTCTAAAGAAGAAGTAGAGAGTGATAAACAAAAGATGAGGGATAAAGAAAATAAATGGATTCGACGTGACAAAGGCTTAAATCCAGGGGTAGAAATTTCAAAAGAAATACGAGCTCAGTGGCTACAAGAGCAAACAGAAAAAAATAAAACTAGAAAAAGTGATTTAGCTGAAATGGTCGCAACAGTAGTATTTCATAAAGTATTTGGCAAAGAATATATTATTGCTCGAGCCTCAAAGTATGATGATTACTTTGGTTTTGATAATATTATTGTTCATAAAGCTACTGGAACAGTAGTCTGTACATTTGACGATATTCACGGTAGTAAAGAGGGAACAACGATGGAGGAGAAAAAACGAGAAGTTATATCATCTGCTGAGCACGGCGGTGCTACCATCAAATATGGTTTTACATTTAGAGACAATCAACTCGTGAGAGAGCAGATTAAACATGTTCCAAAATTTTGTATGGCTTTTGATATGATTGAGTTAAGCCGAGCGCTGGAAATAGTTAACGTCTCTGATATGAATTCAGTTTCAGAAGAAGAATATAAAATCTATGATCGAATGATTGAAAATTTTGAGGCTCAAATTGAAGTTCTAAAAAATAATAGTACGAACCAAATACTCATGGAAAATGTGAAAAAATTTGAACGATTATTACCTAAACTCAAACGCTAGGGGAGGGCGGAACATGATATTATAATAGTTTTAAACAACTAATTTTATATGCCTTATCAAATCGTTTGGACAAAAGAAAAAGTTAACGAATCATTCCAAAAATTTATTAATGAGAATGGATATATGCCGACTGCTCGGGAAATAGATGAGTTGCCCTATTTTCCTTCTTCTCGACAATTACAACGAAAATTTGGTGGTTTACCTAAAATAAGAGAAAGTCTGGGGTATAAGGATATTCATTTAGGTAAAGGGGTGTATCGAAGCGAGATTGCTAATAAAGTTGGTAAAAGGGGAAGATTAAATGAGTTAAAGTTAGAGAAAATATTAACAGATATCTTTGGAG
>CAZLCH010000035.1:0-5080 GCA_964558025.1 uncultured Gammaproteobacteria bacterium
GTTCCAATCCCGCAACCTACACTGGTTTATTTACTCCGATTCGTGATTTGTTTGCCGGTTTGCCTGAAGCAAAGTTGCGAGGTTATCAACCTGGCCGTTTTTCTTTTAATGTCGTGGGTGGACGATGTGAGGCTTGCTCGGGTGATGGCATTATACGAATTGAAATGCAGTTTTTACCTGACGTGTATGTTGAATGTGATATCTGCCATGGCCATCGTTATCAACGGGAAGTACTAGAAATTCATTATAAGGAAAAAAATATTGCTGATATTTTAAACATGACGGTTGAAGAGGCAATGTTGTTTTTTAAACATTTACCCGCTATTCACCAAAAACTTGAAACATTATTTGAGGTTGGTCTTGGCTATATTAAACTTGGACAATCGGCTACGACGTTGTCTGGTGGAGAAGCTCAGCGTATTAAATTAGCAACCGAATTATCGCGTCGCCCGACCGGTCAAACATTATATATTCTTGATGAGCCAACCACCGGATTACATTTTGAAGACATACGTCGTCTTCTGGGTATTTTAAATCGTTTAGTCGATCGTGGTAATACGGTGATTATTATTGAGCATAACCTTGATGTTATTCGAGCGGTTGATTGGATTATTGATCTTGGTCCTGAAGGCGGTAATAAAGGCGGAGAAGTTGTGGCTGTTGGTACGCCACGGGAAGTGGCTAAAAATAAACGTAGTTATACTGGTAGATATTTAACGAAATTATTATAAAAGGTTAGTTTGTATTAATTCCGGCAATGGTTTAGTTGTGTCCCAGAAGGCAAAAGTCGAGTAGTTAGAAACGCCTCCCAGAGTGCCGGGGTTGATAACATGAGTTGCTTCTTTAGTTTCAATCCACGGTTTATGGGTATGTCCATAAAAGATCATCGTGTAGTGATTAGGTAGCATATCAGTAATAAAAAACGGCTCATGACAAAGGCCGATTTTTTTATTATCAATTACCACTTCGCCAGTTCGACCGAGGTAATGAAGATTTTTTTTATTAATCATGGTAGTATCAGTAAAATTATCAGCATTACCCCTAATAAAGTAGACTGGTTTTTCAAAAGTTGCTAAGCTCGCTACTGTCTCATTATTAGTAATATCCCCACAGCACAGAATAATATCTACCCCCGTTTTTTTACAATAATCAACACATTTTTCAAGATACATAGTATTATCATGAAGATCAGAGATAATTACCACTCTCATATTAGTTAAATATTTCCCAGAGTTGGTAGCCTAAACCAATAATAAAGAGCACGGTTAATGAATAAACAATCGGTGGCGTTAAGTGAACTTTAATGGGTGATGTGACTTCTGGTTTGGCTTTAACCTTGAGTCCTAATAGTAAGTACAAACTACCAAGCAGTCCGCCGGAAATCGCACCGGTAATACCAATCACTTTGGTGACATCCCGAGCGCCAATGATAAGTAAAAGCCAAGGAACAGTCCATACCAGTAACCAGGAAACAATTTTTTTTATTTTAAAATCCCAGATAAACATTTCTTCCATAGCTTCGGCCATCATAAAAAATGCCGCTGTGACTGTCACTAATCCAATGCCGAGTAAAATCATATAAAAGAGTGGATCAATAAAGTTTTTCAAACCACTTAACGCATCAGGCGAGGTATGCTGTCCGGAGATTGAAGTAATGGCGATGGTAAAGAGGATCATGATGGTAATAGCCACAATAATACCGCTACGTAAAGCACTGGCAATCTTTTCTTTTTCTTTTTTCATGGTTAAACAAATATCATTAACGGCTAAAATACCACTGACAGCAAAAAAGATTGGTCCATAAGCAAGCATAAAATTATGAGAATTAAACCATGTAAGATTGGCAGAACTACCGTCACCAGAAGCAATCATACTAATCACGATAATTGAACCAATCAAACCACCGGTTAAAGCCATTTCTATTCGTGTCACCCAGGCCAACCCAAAAAGCGTTACCACGGCCCGCACTGCTAATAGTAGTAAACTGTAAACTAATTGCGATCCGCCGAGATAGGGAGATAAAAGTTGATAGAGAAAATCACCGCCGATGATTGAATAAGCTAGTAAGGCACCATAACCAGAAAACATACTGAGTGTCAAAATAGCTTTTTTACTATGCTTGCCGAGATATTTTTCAGCATAGCCGGGTAGACGGTGTTGCTTTTTGGTTGAAAGAATAATTTCTGCGTATAGTTTATGAAGCCAGTGTTGAATATAACCAAGAATAATAAAAAAAATAATAATAGTCACAATACCAGCCTGAGTTGAGATATATGGCAGGGTAAACATACCAACACCGATAATTGAACTGATAAGTAACGCCATTGAGGCAATATAGTTGTGAGAGGGCATAACGTTATTTGATATTTTTTTCAACATCCTGGCTATCAATGATATATTTTTTGTTTTTATAGAATTTTGAAACCAAGCTATTAATAACCCACGTCATGGCCATAAGGAGAACAAAATATAGTAGTCCAATGGAAGTGAATTTTGGCCAGGCATCTTTCGTTAAATAGCCCAAGATACCTGCCACCACGCCAATAGTTGTAATGACCTGTAGAGAAGAGATGGTATTTTTTGTACTTTTAGCCTGTAAATCAACAAACATTTCGATGGTTGACGCCAAATAATTACTGGTCATTGTCCAAAGATGTTCGATATATTCATGAGTGTCAAGTAAAGTTTCAAATTTGAACTGGAAGAGTGGTTGGAGATAATCATCAACCTTTTTAATATCGGTGATTTTTTGTCGTGTCCTAACATACGAAGGCATTTGGTTGATACGAGCGCCAATTAAAGTAATGGTTTTTTGGTATAAAGACAGCTCGTTTCTTAATATATCAATCGTACTGCCTTTTATATCCCCACGTTCTTTAATGGTTTTTATTTTTTCCCATAATACTCTATGGATCGTTAAGTAGCGGTGGAGCTGTGATTTAAACTCTCTAAAAAATATTTGTGATTCAATAATTTCTCGGGCTAATTTTTTATCTTTTAAATTATTAATAATAATAATACCTGGACTACGGTAGACTTGGATGTTTTTTGTACTGAGCGTTGAATACATTTCTTCTTTATATTGTTTAAAGATTTTTTTTGCCTCTGATTCGGTCGCACCAGTCACCGTCATAATATAAGGCAGAATGGTGCTGATATTGGCTAATTCTTTTGGTACTGGTGCTCCTTTACTAAATATTAAAGACAGTGCTTTAGCGAGTTTGTTATCATAATAGTCTTTGATTGATGCAAAATCGTTTTTAAGTGATGTAAATTTTTTTTCCAGAATCACAAGACCATCTTCGTAGATACGATACGAAAGGTTAGCGGTAGTGGTAACTTGTATGTATTCAAGCGCACCATTTTCTCGTGTGACGCTTTTAAGCAGAAGAGTTTTTCTGGCGACGGCGAGACTCTTTTTTGTGAAATCTAATCTTGAATTTTCATGTTTGAGAAAGTCCCAAATTTCCGTTAGGTGCAAAGTTGTTCTTTGAAACCAACCACCAATATAGATTTTTTCAATCTTCATAGTAAGACACTAAGATACTAATGCGATAACTTTATTATAACACTTTTATAACGCAACTTTAAAAACTTCTTCTAAAGATGTTTCGCCGGCGATTGCTTTTAGTAAGCCATCATGAATCATTAAAATTGAGCCTTCGGTAAGTGCCTGTTTTTCAATTTCGCCCTCAGTAACGTTTTCAGTTTGAATTAATTTTTCCATCGCATCACTCATCGCGACTGCTTCATAAATACCAATTCGTCCTCGATATCCAAGTCCACCACACTGATCACAGCCAGTTGGGCCATAAAAAGTTGGCGTTTGCGGGAGATTAAAGCTTTCTTTATTGGGAAGGGTGTTAAGATAGGTAGTAACTTTTTCCATGTCAGCGGCTGATGGCGTAATAACTTTTTTACAATGAGGACAGAGTTTACGTACGAGCCGTTGTCCAATCGTACACTCTATCGCGTTGGCCAGCATTGATTTTTCAATGCCAAGACCAACAAAGCGAGCAATCGCACTGGCCGCACTGTTGGCATGGATGGTGGAAAGAACCAAGTGTCCGGTTAATGAGGCCTCGACCGCGATTTTAGCTGTTTCCGCATCGCGAATTTCTCCGACCATGATAATATTCGGATTTTGTCGTAAGAGAGAGCGCAAAGCGGCGGCAAAGGTATAGCCCTCTTCATTATTAATTTGCGTTTGTACAATCCCCTCGAGATTATATTCAATTGGATCTTCAATGGTAATAATTTTTACTTTTGAGTCATTAAGAATATTAAGGAGGCTATAGAGGGTAGTAGTTTTACCTGATCCAGTTGGTCCAGTGGTGAAAATAATACCTCGGGTTCTTTTAATAGCATTGGAAATAATTTGTAATGGCACTGAATTAATGCCAAGTTTTTCCATATCGAGCTTGTTAGCTTCATCAGTCAGTAGACGAATAGCCACGGTTTCCCCATAGCCACCAATAATAATTGAAAGTCGGCAATCAATTTTTTTATCTTGAATATGAAGGGCAAAGCGGCCATCATACGTCGGCTTTTTTAAATTAGTGGGAAAACCACCGGCAGTTTTTATTTCGGCTAACAGGGGAATGTAATATTCTTTACCAAGTGTCGCGACTATATATAACAAACCGTCAATACGATAAGCGACTTTAACGCTCGTATCTGTCGGTTCAATATTAATATCACTGGCTTCGGCGATAACGCCACCAGCCATGATGATTGGCAGTATTTCGTTCGTATGATGAGAAACAAGCATCTGTCCATGATCAGTGTTGAGTTTAGCGTTAATTTCTTTTCCGCCAGCTGTTTGTTCTTCGGTAATTGTAAGACCACGGCCGATAGTTTTCGCAATCACAATATCATAGAGAGCATCAACATAATCCATTTTACCCGCTACTTTATATACCTCCTCTAAACTGGTAATACCATTAAGACACTTTAAGATCCCATCTTGTAACATGGTGATCATACCATTTTCAATTGCTTGTTCGAGAATTTTAAAGGCCGGGGCATTGGCTGAGGTTAATTCTTTTATCTGTTGATCCATGAGCAATATTTCGTAGAT